>DATCOR010000068.1:0-24771 GCA_036564585.1 Candidatus Limnocylindria bacterium
CAAGGGTGACCAGGTCATCCTCGACAAGAACCCGACCTTCTGGCTTGGCGCACCGAACATCGACCAGTACGTCTACAAGGTCGTCGCCAACCAGACCGCGATCACGAACGGCCTGAAGACCGGTGAGATCACCTTCGGCACGATCCAGGCGAAGGACCTCGCCGACGTGCAGACCGTGTCAACGGTCAAGATCGACAAGTACCAGAACCTCGGCTACACGTTCATCGGATGGAACACGGCCAGCCCGACGGCGATCGGACTCGCCGACAAGCGCGTACGCCAGGCGCTCGCGTACGGCATCGACATGGACCAGGTCATCAAGGCCGTGGTCTTCGGTGAGGCCACCAAGCAGGTCGCGCACCACGTGCCGGTCCAGTGGGCGTACCCGAGCGGCATCCAGCTCAATCAGTACGCCTACGACAAGGCCAAGGCCCAGTCGCTCCTCAAGGACGCGGGCTGGACCCCGGGCCCGGATGGCATCCTTGTGAACAAGGACGGCAAGAAGTTCAACCTCACGATCTCGACGAACTCGGGCAACACGGAGCGTGAGACGCTCGCCACGGTCGCGGCCGAGCAGTACAAGCAGCTCGGCATCAACGCCAAGGCGGCGCCCGAAGCGTTCCAGGGCCTCGTGACCAAGCTCACCACCGGTGACTCGACGCTGGAAGCGACGATCATCGGCTGGTCGCTCGGCGCGGAGCCGGACCCGTACCAGATCTGGCACTCCAGCCAGATCCCGGACGCCGCGAAGAACGTCCAGGGCTTCGGCTTCACGTTCTTCAAGGACCCGGCGATGGACAAGGCGATCGAGGAAGCGCGCAACCCGTCCAACGGTGACTGCTCGATCGCCGCGCGCAAGAAGCAGTACGAGACCTTCAACCAGATCCTGAACGAGAACCAGCCGTACAACTTCGGCTACGCGAACAACGTGCTTGCGGTCTCGCAGAACTCGATGCAGAACTTCAAGCCCGGCTCGTTCAGCACCGTCTACAACGTCTACCAGTGGTGGATCAAGAAGTAGCGTGAAACGAGGGGAGCGCCCGAACGGGCGCTCCCCTCCGATCGACGGAGGCACGGTGCGGAACTTCCTCATCCGGCGAGCCCTCTACGCGATCCCCACCTTGATCGGCATCTCCATCATCACGTTCGCGATCGCGCGCCTGTCGCCGGGTGACCCGATCCGGCTGTTCACCTTCGGGATCAAGGACTTCACGCAGGAGGACTACCTCCGGCTCCTCCACGTCTACGGACTCGATAAGCCCATCCCGCTCCAGTACGTGGACTGGGTCACCAACGCGGTCCGCCTGAACTTCGGCGAGTCGCTCATCTACCACCGCGAGGCAGGAGCCATGATCCTGGAGCGGCTGCCCAACACGCTGCAGCTCGCGGTGACCGCGCTCATTCTCCAGCTCGTGATCGGCGTCCCGCTTGGGGTCATCGCCGCGCTGAAGCGCGGCACCTGGGCCGACGGCGCGATCCGCGTCTTCGGCGTGGCCGGTCACGCCGTTCCGTCGTTCTGGCTCGGCCAGATACTCATCATCCTGTTCGCGATCAGCCTGCGCTGGCTCCCGAGCCAGGGGATGCTGACCGTGGGCAAGGACCAGATGGACCTGCTGGACCGGTTCAAGCACATCCTGCTGCCGGCGTTCGTGCTCGCCCTGGTGGGGATCGCGAACTATTCGCGGATCCTCCGCACGGAGACGCTCGACGTGCTCGGCCAGGACTTCATCCGCACCGCCCACGCGAAGGGGCTGCGCGAGCGGGTGGTCATCTACGTGCACGCGCTCCGCAACTCGCTCATCCCCGTGGTCACCGCCCTCGGAGGCATCCTCGCGACGCTCGTCGGCGGCGCGCTGGTCATCGAGCAGGTCTTCAGCTGGCCGGGCATCGGCCAGTTCACCTTCCAGGCGGCGATCGCGAAGGATTACCCGATCGTCCAGGCGGGGGTGATGATCGCGAGCACCCTGTTGGTGATCAGCTACCTGCTGCGCGACATCACGTACGCCATCGTCGACCCGCGGATCAAGGTCTCGTAGTGGCGACCGTCACCGCGACCGCGGGCAAGGTGGTCGCGCCGGCCGACGCGCACGTGTCACGCAGCCTGTGGAACAACGCCTGGTACAAGCTGCGGCGCGACCGGCTCACCATCGCGGCCGTAGCCGTCCTCCTGCTTCTCGCGCTCATCGCCGCCCTGGCGCCGGTGTTCGCGGACAACGTCTTCCACTACAAGTTCGAGCAGCAGGACCTCTTCCACACGTATGAGAAACCGTCGTTCAATCCGCCGGCGTACCTGCTCGGCACGGACGAGGTCGGCCGCAGCCAGGTGGTGCGCCTGCTGTTCGGCGGCCAGGTCTCGCTGTTCGTCGGCTTCGTGGCGGCGCTCGTCAACTTCGCCGTGGGCGTGCCGGTCGGGCTCGCCGCCGGCTACTTCCGCGGGGCGTTCGACGACTTCATCACCTGGTTCATCACGACGCTGAACGGGATCCCGCAGCTGTACCTGCTGCTCATCGTGGCCGCGCTCTGGCAGCCCGGCCCGCTCACGCTGATCATCATCATCGGGCTGCTCAACTGGACCGGCATCACGCTGTACGTGCGCGGCCAGACCATCTCGCTCCGCGAGCGCGAGTACGTGACCTCGGCGCACGCGATCGGCGCGACGCACGCCCGGGTGATGTTCAGGCACATCCTGCCCAACGTGCTCCCGCTGATCTTCGTCCTCGCCGCGATCGACGTCGGCGCGATCGTGCTCCTGGAGTCGGCACTCAGCTTCCTTGGGCTTGGTATCCTTCCGCCCACCCCGAGCTGGGGGAACATGCTGACGAACGGCGCCTCGTACTTCGTGCGGGCGTGGTGGCTCGTCGTCTCGCCGGGCGTGATGATCTTCCTGACGGTGCTGTGCCTCTACCTCATCGGCGATGGCCTACGCGATGCCCTCGACCCGCGCCTGAAGACGCACGAGACGCACTAGCTTCTAGTCGGCGGCGGTCACTGGCTCGCGCTTCCCTGACAGGACGGCGCTCATGATGGCGAGTGCCTGGTCCACGTCGGCGCGGCTCACGTTCGCATGGGTGACCATCCGGAGGCGCGGAGAGTTGCCGAGGTAGCGCGAGAGCCGCAGGCCGCGCTCGGCGCAGGCCTTCTGAAAGTCGCCCGCGTCCATGGCGGTGCGGTCGACCTCGAACGAGACGATATTCGTGACGACCTTCGCCGCATCGATCTTGATGCCCCGGATCGCGGCGAGGCCATCGGCCAGTGCCCGCGCGTTCACGTGGTCTTCGACCAAGCGCTCGCGCATCGTCTCGAGCCCGACGAGCGCCGCCGCCGCGATGACGCCGGCCTGGCGCATCGCGCCGCCGAGCAGTTTGCGGACCTTGCGCGCGCGGGCAACGGTGTCGCGCTGGCCGCAGAGGATCGAGCCGACCGGTGCGGAGAGCCCCTTCGAGAAGCAGAACTGCACCGTGTCGACCGGAGCGGTGAGGTCCTTCACGTCAACGCCCAGTGCCGCCGCGGCGTTGAAGATGCGCGCGCCGTCCAGATGGACCTTCAGGCCGCGTTCGTGCGCCAGGTCCGCGGCCACCTGTGTCTGCGCGGCGGTGATGACCGAGCCGCCGCAGTTGTTATGTGAGTTCTCGAGGCAAAGCAGCGCCGAGCGCGGGAACGCGCCGACCGAGGGGCGGATCGCGGCTTCGATGTCCTCGAGCGACGGCATCCCGTCGCGGTTCGGGACGGTCCGGCCGTGCAGACCGCCAAGCACGGTGAACGCGCCCATCTCGTTCTGGTAGATGTGCGCGAGATCGCCGAGGATGACCTCGTCGCCGCGCCCGGCCTGCGAGAGCACACCGCAGAGGTTGCCGAGCATCCCGCTCCCCACGTAGACGCCCGCCTCCTTGCCGACGATCTCGGCGGCCCGCTCCTCGAGGCGGTTGACCGTCGGGTCCTCGCCGTACTGATCGTCGCCGACCTCGGCCTCGGCCATCGCCTTGCGCATCGCGGGCGTCGGCAGGGTGAACGTGTCGCTCCGGAATTCCAGGGTCTTCATTTCGGTACTCCTCCTCCGATCGCCGTCGCGATGGCGACGAGCAGCGGCGCGACGACGATCGCGGGCAGGTAGTCCGCGACCTGCACGTCGCGGAGCCTCAGCAACTTCAACCCTACCCCGACGAGCAGCAGGCCGCCGGTCGCGTTCATCTCGCGCAGCTGCGCGTCGGAGAGGAGACTCGCGAATATCGACGCGCCCGCCGCGAGGCCGCCCTGGTAGACGAGGATGACGGCGAGCGAGAGCAGCACGCCCCAGCCCAACGTCGCCGCGAACGCGATCGCGGTGAAGCCGTCGAGGACGCTCTTGATCGCCAAGAGCGACGCGTCACCGGTGAGCCCGTTGCGGATCGCGCCGAGAAACGTGAGCGGCCCGACGCAGAACACGATGCTCGCGGTCACGAACGCCTCGGCGATGGTTTGATTGCGCGTGCCCCCCGGCGTCGCGAAGCGGCGCTGGACCGCCGCGCCGAGCTCGTTCAGTCGCCGTTCGATGCCTGCGAGAGAGCCGATGATCCCGCCGATGAGGATGGCTCCGAGGAGGTAGAGCAGGCTCGCGGTGTCGATCGCGAACTTCACGCCCATGACCGCGACGAAGAGCCCCACGCCGGCGACGACGTTCTCGCGCAGGCGCACTGTCAGCCGATCGCCGAGCAGTGTCCCGACGAGCCCGCCCGCGAGCACGGTCAGCAGATTGAGCAGCGTGCCGGTGGCCCACATCGGCTGGCTAGTATGCGAGCACGATGCAGATCCCTCCCTCGGAGCAGCTTCGGTTCTGGGCGCACGAGCTCGGGGGCATGGCGAAGACCGGCCTGCTGCACACGACGAACTCGTACGACACGGATCGCTACCAGCGGATGCTCGAGATCTCCGAGGCGATCGCGGCCCTCACCATCGACGCCGACTTTGTGCCAGATCGCCCGTACCTGCCGGACCTCGGCATCCCGACGCCGAAGACCGGCTGCAGCGTGGCGGCCTTCGATGCCACCGGACAGGCCGTGCTCATCCAGCGGGCCGACAACCGACGCTGGGCCCTGCCGGGTGGCTACGCCGAGATCGGCTCGCCGCCGTCGGAGAACGCCCTGCGCGAATTCAAGGAGGAGACCGGGTTCGAGGCGGAGCTCGAGCGGCTCGTCGGCGTCTACGACAACAAACGTTTCGCGAGCGTCTCGCCGTACCAGTTCTATATCTGCCTCTTCCGCGCGCGGATCACCGGCGGTGCGGCGGCCACCTCGAACGAGACGCTCGAGGTGCGGCTGGTCGATCCGGCGTCCCCGCCGGACGACATGAGCGCGCTGCAGCGGACGATGCTGCGCGACGCCGCGCGGGCCGATCTCGCGGCGGTGTACCAGTGACGACGATCGGAGTGTTCGGGAACTGGGCCGCGGCGCCGAGCGCCGACATGCTGCGCGCCGCGCTTCCCGACGACCGCATCCTGGCCGTGCAGGGCGAGGAGCTTGGCCCAGCCGCGGAGGCCGATGCGGCGTTCGGCGGATTCAGCGCGGACCGCCTGCGCGCGGTGCTCGCCGGATCGCCCAAGCTGAGATGGGTCCACACCTTCTCGGCCGGTGTGGATCGCCACGTGCCGGAGCTGGCGCGATACGACCGCGTCGTGCTCACGAACAACAGCGGCGCCTACGACGTCCCGATCGCCGAGCACGTCATCGCGATGATCTTCGCCGCCGCGAAGCGCGTCCCCGAGCACCTCGCGGCGCAGCAGCGCCACGAGTGGCAGCGCGAGGTGCCGCACGGCGAGGTGCGCGACGCGACCGTCGTGATCCTCGGCATGGGGAGCATCGGCAGCGAGCTCGCCCGGCTGGCGTCCGGCGTCGGGATGCGCGTGATCGGCGTTCGCCGCGACGCCAGTCGGCGCGACCCGAAGGCGCCCACCCTGGGCGTCGATCGCATCGTCTCGACCGATCGGTTCGCCGAGGTCGTGCGCGAGGCCGACTACCTCGCGGTGACCGCAGCCCTCACCCCACAGACCCGCGGCATGGTCTCCGCCGAGATCCTGCGGGCGCTGAAGCCGACCGCGTGGGTCATCAACATCGCGCGCGGGCCGATCGTGGACGAGGGGGCCCTGGCCACGGCCCTGACGGAGAAGCGGATCGGCGGCGCCGCGCTCGACGTCTTCGAGACAGAGCCGCTCCCGGCCGGCAGCCCGCTCTGGTCGCTGGACAACGCGATCCTCACTCCCCACGTGTCGAACTCGTCGCCGAAGGTCCGCGAGCGGAGCCTCGCGCTCGTCACGGAGAACGTGCGCCGGTTCAAGGCCGGCGAGCCGCTGCTCAACGTCGTCGACCGCGCGGTCGGCTATTGAAGCTCTCGAAGCGCGCGCTCGCGACACGCACGGAGGGCTTCACCGAGTCCGTCATCCGCGAGATGACGCGGCTGTGCGCGACGTATGGCGGGATCAACCTCGCGCAGGGGTTCCCCAACTTCCCGGCGCCCGACCTGTTGAAGGACGCAGCGAAGCGGGCCATCGACGCAGACATCAATCAGTACGCGATCACGTGGGGGAGCAAGACGCTGCGCGATGCTCTCGCGAAGAGCTATGGCGAGACGTACGGCATGACCGTCGATCCCGAGACGATGCTCACGGTGACCTGCGGTTCGACTGAGGCGATGGTCTCGACGCTCCTTGCGATCGTCGACCCCGGCGACGAGGTGGTCGTGCTCGAGCCGTTCTACGAGAACTATGGGCCGGACGCGGCGATCTGCGGTGCGACACCCGTCTTCGTCCCGCTGCGGGCGCCGGCGTACACGTTCGACCGCGACGAGCTGCGCGCGGCGTTCGGCGCACACACCAAGGCGATCATCGTGAATACGCCGAACAACCCGAGCGGCCGGATCTTCACCCGGGACGAGCTCGAGTTCATCGCGTCGTTGTGCCGCGAGTACGACGCGATCGCGGTCACCGACGAGATCTACGAGCACATCCGCTACGGCGGCCCGCACATCCCGATCGCGACCCTCGAGGGGATGGCCGACCGGACGGTGACGATCTCGGGGGCCTCCAAGACGTTCTCGGTGACCGGCTGGCGGGTCGGGTGGATCGTCGCGGCTCCGCATCTCACCAACGGCATCCGCAAGGTGCACGATTTCGTGACCGTCGGCGCGCCGGCGCCGCTCCAGGAGGCCGTCGCCGCGGGCCTCGAGCTAGGGGCGCCGTACTACCGCGACCTCTCCGCCCATTACCGCGAGCGCCGTGACACGCTCTTCGCCGCGCTCGACCGCGCCGGCTTCAAGCCCCAGCTGCCGGAGGGCGCGTACTACATCCTCTGTGACATCTCAGGCTTCGGCGCCGGCGACGACGTGACGTTCGCGCGCCGGCTCGTCGCCGAGGTCGGCGTGGCCGCGGTGCCGGGCTCGTCGTTCTTCTCGCGGCCTGAGCTGGGGCGCGATTTGGTCCGCTTCACGTTCTGCAAGACCGACGAGGTGTTGCGTGAGGCCGGGGAGCGGCTGCTTCGGGCACGCGAGGTGTTCGCTTGACGGCGTAGACAGTCCCGCGCTTCCCGCGTACGTTCCGCCGAAATGCCGAGCCGCGTGGAGTGGGTGCTCGCATCGCCGTGGCGACTGGTCGTCCTCGTCATGGTGCTGGTCGCTCTGCCAGTGCTCGCGGTCGGTGAGCTCTCGGCGCGAGATGCCGAGGAGCGGACCCGCCTTGACGAGATCCGCGTAACGGCCGCGGTCGCTGCGCGTGGCGCCGACCTCGCCCCGGCCCGGATCTTCGCGCTTCGCGACCAGCTCCTCATCGTGGCTTCGACGCTGCCTGCTGCCACGTTCGTCTCCACGTCGCCCGGCGTGCTCGACCTGCTTCGCCAGGATCGTCCGCTGCTCGGACGCGACGTCATCCGTCTCATTTTCAACAGCGAGGACAACGCGTCGCTCGTGCTGGCGGATCCGGCTGATAGCGGAAGGACCGCAGCGTCGTTCGTCCAGCAACGCCAGATCGCGCTCGCGGCGACGGGTCACGTGGCGAGCGGCGCCACCGTGAGCTATTCGGACGTGTATCCAGCGGAGACGGGCCGCGACACACTCGCGATCACCGTCGGGGTCAGCTCGCTCGTCGCCGAACCGTCCCTACCGAACCCTCCACTTCGGACATTCGGCGCTGAGCTGGAGTTCATCGATGCGGGCTTACCGCTCGCGCCCCTCCTCGCGGCCGCGACCGACGTCTACATCGTCGACGCGGAGGGCCGCCTGATCGCCCAAGCCGCGGCGCGAGGGGCGCAGCGGCTGCGCACGATCGGCGTGGTCCCAGCCGCGGGCTTTGCCGGTGAAGCTGAGGACCCCCTGGGCGGCGGCCGCAGGCTCCTGGCCGTGGCGTCCGTGCCGCAGCTGGGCTGGACCGTCGTGGCGGTGCGCCCACCCGACGTTGTCGCGCAGGAGCTCGACTCGACGCTTGGCCAAGCGCGCACGCTCCGATTTGTGCTGGCGGCGGTGCTGCTGGCCGCAACGTTCCTCTTCGGTCGCACGGCGAGCCAGGTCGCGCGCCAGCGCCGCGCCCTCGCGGCATCGCTCGACCAGAACGTCCAGCTCTTGAGCGTGCTCGAGGAGAAGTCGCAGGAGCTCGTGGTTGCCAGCAAGCACAAGAGCGAGTTCCTCGCGAACATGAGCCACGAGCTCCGGACGCCGTTGAACGCGATCATCGGCTTCGCCGACGTGCTCGCGCAGAAGATGTTCGGCGAGCTGAACGAGAAGCAGAGCGACTACCTCGGGGACATCGGCACGTCCGGCCGCCACCTCTTGGACCTGGTGAATCAGATCCTCGATCTCTCGAAGGTCGAGGCCGGCCGGATGGAGCTCGAGCCGTCAGCGTTCGCGCCGGCCGAGACGATCCGCGGCGCCATCGCCTTCCTTCGCGACCGCGCGGCCGCTCACGGCATCGAGCTGGTCGCCGAGATCCCAGCCGACCTGCCGACCGTCACGGGCGACGAACGCAAGATCCGCCAGGTCCTCCTGAATCTGCTGTCGAACGCCGTGAAGTTCACCCCTGACCGCGGAAGGATCGCGATCGCGGCCCGGGCCGCGAACAGCGAGCTGCTGATCTCGGTCAGGGACACCGGGATCGGGATCCCGCTTGCAGATCAGCCAGCCGTGTTCGAGGAGTTCCGCCAGGTCGGCCAGCCGTCGGATCGCTCGCGCGAGGGAACCGGGCTCGGGCTGACCCTGGCGAAGCGCTTCGTCGAGCTCCACGGCGGACGCATCTGGGTCGAGAGCGAGGTCGGAAAGGGGAGCACGTTCAGCTTCGCCATTCCGGTCGGGGGGCCAGCCGCGACGGTCGCGGTCTAGTTCTCCGTCAGGGCGACCGTGTCGTTCTGATGCGCGCGCACGTAGGCGATGAACAGCGCGTAGCTGTCGGGTGACTGCGCGACGGCCGCGGGCGTCGTCGTGAGATTCGCGAGCCGCGCCGCGGCGGCGGCCGAGTCGTTCTGCCGGCCGAGCGCGCGCAACGCGAGCGGATAGCTGCTGCGCACGGTGAACACGCCCGTGGCGGAGCCGAGCTGCATGCCGCGCTCGAATGCCGCGACGGCTTCGGCGAACCAGCCGTCCTGATACGCGGCCTCGCCGTACGTGAGCCACGCGCTGCTCGTGTCCTGCGCCGCGGCGTCGGCCTTCGCGCGCGCGTAGAAGCGATCGCGCATCGCGCTCTCCGACCAGTCCGGCCCGACGATCTGCTGCACCTGTGCGGCAGCTGACGGCTGATAGATGACCATCCAGCGGTAGCTGAACGGCTGCCAGTTGGCCTCGAACCAGTCGTAGGAGAGCGCCACGTTCGCGCCGAGCATCGGGTCATTCACATAGAAGACGCCGAGCACGTCGTCATAGCCGCGGACCGTGCGCCAGTGGGCGATCCGCGAGATGCTCGGATCCTGCATCCACTGGGTCACCATCGGCGCGAAGCCGCTCGCGACGAAGCGCTTGATGAGATCGGTCGTGCCGTTCATGCGCGAGACGGCATGCAGGCCGTACAGCTGGTTCACCCAGGGGTCGACCGGCCCGGGGCCCATGCCGCGGCGGACGTCGGATCCGCGAAGGGCGAGTCGCGCCTCCTCCTGATCGGCGTCGATGCCGAATGTGGAGAGGGCCATGACGACCGACGCCGGGCCGCAGTTGTTCAGGCTCTGCCAGAGGTGACGCATCGGACCCACATCCGCCTTCGCGGGAAGCGTGTTCGCGTCGTCCGCGCGCGCGGCCGGCCCGAACGCGACGAGGAGCGATGCCGCGAGGAGCGCCGCGACGAGCGCCCGCAGAGCACGCACCGCAGCGAATGGTAATTGGCGCTGACTACCATGAGACGTATGGGCCAGGACACCGTCGCCCGCCGTCCGCTGAGCGAGCACCCGGTGTGGTCGCGAGGCCTCCGCGGCGACACTCTCGCATCGCGGATGATCCTTCCGGTCGTCGTCTCGGCCTCGGTGGAGGACCGCGAGCGGGTCGAGGGCACCGGCCGGCTCGAACGGCTGTCGCTCACCGAGCTCGTCCGGGACGCCCGCGCGGCGGCGTCCGCGGGTTTCGCCGGCCTGCTGCTGTTCGGGGCGTCGGATCGCAAGGACGGCCGGGCGTTCATCGCGAGCGAACGCGATCACATCGTCACGCGCGCGATCCACGCGGTGAAGGAGGCGGTGCCGGAGCTCGGCATCGCGACCGACGTCTGCGTCTGCGCCTACACCGACCACGGCCAGTGCGTGTTATTCCGCGACGGCGCAGCCGACATGGAGGGCACGCTCCAGCGGCTCGCCGAGATCGCGGTCGCGCACGCCGACGCGGGCGCCGACCTGCTCATCCCGTCGGGCATGCTCGACGGCAGCGTCGCCGCCCTGCGGCGAGCGCTCTCGGGCGAACATGACTCCGTGCCCGTCGCGGCGATGGTCAAGCTCGAGAGCAGCCAGTACGCGCTCCATCGGATCCTCGTGCAGGCGACGCCGATCCGCGAGCGGGCGGTGCCGCTGCTCGCCGCCGATGACCCGGCGGCCTCACGCGCCCGCGCGCTGCGCGATGTCGCCGATGGCGCCGATGCCGTCGTCGTGAAGCCCGGGACCGCCGCGCTCGACATCCTCGCCGGCCTGCGTCCGCTGGCCCACCGGCCGCTCATCTCGTTCCACACGGCCGACGAGCACGCCGCGTTCGTCGCCGCGGCCGAGGAGCTCGATGCTCCGGCCGCGGAGCGCGAGACGCTGGCCGCGTCCCGGCGCGCCGGGGCGGATCTGGTGATCACGTACGGGGCACAGAACGCGGCTGAATAGCATCGCCCTGCTAGCGTCGTAGCCGTGCGGTACGAACGCGTCGCGCTGCCGAACGGCGTGCGCGTGCTGGTCAAGGACATGCCCGAAGCGCGCTCGGCGTCGATCGCCGTGTACGTGGGCGTCGGCTCGCGTGCGGAGACCAAGGTGAACGCCGGCACCAGCCACTTCCTCGAGCACATGGTGTTCAAAGGCACCGCGAACCGGCCGAGCGCGTCCGAGATCAGCCAGCAGATCGAGGGCGTCGGCGGCTCGGTGAACGCATCGACCGACAAGGAGGCGACGGTCTTCTCGTCGTTCGTGCCCGCCCGGCACTACCTCCTCGCGCTCGACGTCGTGGCGGACATGGTCCGCGCGCCGCTGCTGCGCGAGTCCGATGTCGAGTCCGAGCGGAACGTGATCGTCGAAGAGATCCGCATGTACCGGGACCAGGCGCAGGATCGCGTGCACACGCTCATCGACGAGCTGCTCTATCCGAACCATCCGCTCGGGTGGGAGATCGCGGGCCGCCAGGCGGTGGTGCTCGGGCTCACTGCGCCGGGGCTGCGCGAGTTCATGCAGACGCATTACGCGCCGGAGCGGATCGTCGTCGCCATCGCCGGGCGCATCGACGAAGCCGAGGCGATCACGGCGGTGCGGTCGCGGTTCGGTGATCTCGCCGCGCGCCCGGCGGTCAAGGGCAAGCCCGCGCCGCGCGCTGGGCGCACGCGCACGCGGACCCTCGCGAAGCGCGGCGAGCAGGCTCACGTCTGCATCGGCTGGCGGGGCGTCCCGCAGCTCCACCCGGACAAGTTCGCGATCGACATGCTGAACGCGGTCCTGGGCGAAGGGATGTCGAGCCGGCTGTTCCTCGAGCTGCGCGAGAAGCGCGCGCTCACCTATGACGTCCACTCGTACATCTCGAATTACTCGGATGCGGGGCACGTGGTCATCTACGCCGGGGTTGCGCCGACGCGCGCGCGTGAGGCGGTCGCTGCTGCGCTGGCCGAGGTCGCGCGGCTTCGGAACGAGCCCGTTCCTGAGGTCGAGCTGCTCCGGGTGCGCGACTTCGTGAAGGGCCGGATCGAGCTCCGGCTCGAGCACTCGCGCGGCGTCTCGAGCTGGCTCGCCGGGCAGGAGCTGTTCCTGGACCGCATCCGGAGCGTCGAGGAGCTCATCGGCATCATCGACGGCATCTCGGCCGCCGACATGCAGCGCGTCGCCCGCCAGTACCTGCGACCCGAGCTCGCGTACCTCGCGGCCGTCGGTCCTCGCGCGACGGTGAGCGAGCTGACCGCCCCCGACGCCGACGAAGAACCGGTGATGGAGAAGGCCTCGTGACCGAGAGCGTGCAGCGGACCCTCATCGTCCTCAAGCCCGACGCCGTGCAACGGGCCATCGCGGGCGAGCTCCTCGCGCGCTTCGAGCGGCGCGGCCTTCGCATCGCAGCGCTTCGGCTCGTGAAGGTGGAGCGCGCGCTCGCCGAGAAGCACTACGCCGTCCACAAGGGCAAGTTCTTCTACGACGACCTTGTCAAGACGATCAGCGCCTCGCCCGTGGTGGCGGCGGTGCTCGAGGGCCCGAACGCGATCGCCGTCGTTCGGGCGATGGTCGGCGCGACGCGACCGCACGAGGCCGCTCCCGGCACGATCCGCGGCGACTACGCCCTCGTCGGTCTGCGCAATCTCGTCCATGCGAGCGACGCCCCGGAGACCGCTTCCGCCGAGATCGCGCTGTGGTTCCCTGAGGGTGTCGTGACGTACACCCGCGATCTGGAGCGCTGGATGACCGACGAGGGCGCCCCGAGCTAGCTGTACCGCTTCGCGCCCCAGGTTGTCCGCTTCGGGTAACAAACCGTGGGGCCTGGACTAACTATGGTTTTACCTGAGACCGGTCTGAGACTCCGCTACGTCAAACGCCCGATGCCCGCGCATCGCGCGTGCGCGTATCACCTGGGCCATGCTTCCACTCGATCAAGCGCTGGTGCCTCGGGACTTCGAGCAGGCACTCGCGCATGGCGACGTCGGCATCGCGCTCCAGCCCCTGGTGAACATCCGGAACGGTCAGGTCGTGCGGCTCGAGGCGCTCGCCCGCTGGCAGCATCCGGTCCGCGGCCAGATCGCGCCCTCGACGTTCATCCCGCTCGCGGAGACGTGCGGCCAGGCGACGGCGCTCGCGTTCCAGATGCTCGAACAGGCGTCGGGCCTCCTGCCCGAGTGGCGCCGTTGGGCGCCCGGCCTCCGCGTGGCGGTGAACATCTCCATGCAGACGATGCAGGACCCCCTGTTCGCCGAGCGGCTCGCCGCGTTCCTGGCGCGGAACGGAGCGGAGGCCGACTGGTTCGAGCTCGAGATCACCGAGAGCACGTTCATGCACGAGCCTGAGAGGACGCTCGAGACGGTCGAGGCCGCTCGGCGGCTCGGGTTCCTTTTCTCGATCGACGATTTCGGCACCGGGTATTCCTCGTTGGGGTACCTCGCGGCGCTTCCGGTCAATGCGGTGAAGATCGATCGCCAGTTCGTCATCCCGATGACGACGGACCATCGGCGGGAAGCGATCGTGCGGGCCACGATCGCGCTCGGCCACGATCTCGGCTTCGAGGTCGTCGCCGAGGGCGTTGAGGATCGCGAGATCTATGAGCTGCTCGGCGCGCTCGGCTGCGATGTCGCCCAGGGCTTTCACATCGCTCGGCCGATGCCGCTCGCAGAGGTGTCCGGCTGGCTCCAAGAGTGGGACCCCGCCGTCGCCGCGGTCGGCAGGCGCAAGATCGACCCGATGCGGCGCGCAAGACAGGCGACCGCCGTGGGCCGGCACGTGCTCGTCGCCGACGACGAGCCGGCGATCGTCGAGATGATCCGTGACATTCTCGAGGACTACGGCTTCCGCGTGGTGACCGCGGCGAATGGCTCCGAGGCGCTGCGCCTGGTCGAGGAGGCCGAGCCCGAGGTCGTGCTGCTCGACATGAACATGCCGGTGCTCGACGGCGAGGGGTTCATCGCGGCCCTGCGCGAGCGCGGCATCCCGACCCCGATCGTGGTCATGACCGCGGGCTCGAGCGCGAGGCGTTGGGCCGCGCAGCTCGGTGCCGACGCCTACCTCAGCAAGCCGTTCGAGCTCGCGAGCCTTGTCGATGTGACCAAGCGCTTCGCCACGGCCAACAACAACTAGAGCGGCCGGAGGGCCTTCAGGAACTCGTCGGCGAACGCGGCGATCGGACCGAGGAAC
Organism: Candidatus Limnocylindria bacterium; assembly: GCA_036564585.1. Lineage (GTDB taxonomy): Bacteria > Chloroflexota > Limnocylindria > P2-11E > P2-11E > UBA4735. The sequence continues at coordinate 14,487 of DATCOR010000068.1, forward strand.
GCCTCGGGGGTGATCCCGCCGGCGAGCAGCGCTGCGAAGATGATCGCCCCCAGCACACCAGCCACCGGCCGCGGCTCGATGCGCCAGCCCTCAGGCGATCCGGCGAACAGCCGCACGCCCGCGCGCAGTTGCGCGATGAGCAGGAGGATGGCGCTCGCGACGAGCGCGGTCCCGGCGAAGCCCGAGACCGCGTAGGCGATGAGGTCCACGAAGAAGTGGCCCGGGAACGAGACGAGCGGCGGGGTACCGATCATCGCGATGCCGCCGGCAATGAAGACCCCGGCCGCGAGCGGCGCGTGCCTGACGTTGGGCCGTTCGCCGGCCGCACGCCGTTCGAGCGTGCCGGCGGCGAGGAGCTGCTGCGTCGCGCACGCACCGGTCACCAGCGCGATCGCGATCCCGCCGATGATGCCCGGGCCCGACAGCGTCGCGATGCCCACGAGCGCGGATCCGAGGTTCGAGATGACGGCGTACACAACGAGTCGCCGAAGATCGTTGGCGCCTGCGGCGAGAAGCGCACCGCCGAGCGCCGAGACCAGGCCGATGGCGAGCAGCAGGTCCTGGACCTTGCCGACCTGGACGATCGCGGGCAGGAGGCCGCTTCCGGCGAGGATCTCGGCGAACGCGATGAACGTGACCGGGACGAGCACGCCGAAATAGAGGGCGAGCGCCGACGCCGGGGCCTCGCCCGCCAGCAGGGCGGCGTGCGTATGGAACGGGATCGCCGCGAGCATGAGCGCGAACGCGACGAACAGCAGCACCATCAGGAGCACGACGGTCGTCGCGGGCTGGTCCTTCGGGAGGCTCGCGGCCAGCGCGAGCGCGCCGAGCCCGAGCGATCCGCCCAGGACCACGAACGAGAAGTGCCGGACGGCCGCGTCAACGCTGCGATTCTGGTGGACCTGGAACGTGAACGTGCCGACCGGCACGAGCAACCCGAGCACCAGCACCGCGAGGATGACGATCGGTGACGTCAAGATGAGCACCGCGAGGACCACGGCGCCGGCGACGAGGGCCGAGGGGAAGAAGTTGTACGCGGGCTCGTCGATCAGCACGTCGATCACCAGCATCGCGATCGTCGCGAGGAGCAGGAGACCGGCGAGCCGGCCAAGGTCCGACACCCGGAGATCCAGATCGACCAGGCGCGCGGTGGTATCCGCGGGCGTGAGGCTCACGAGCGTGAACGCCACGACGAGCGCCGCCAGGCTGAGCCGCGCGACAAGCGTCACGCGCTTCCGCAGCGCGAACGCGACACAGGCCGCGACCGCCAGGAGGATCGCCGGTGCGGCGACGATCATGCGTCGCGCACGGCGCGCTCGTTCACGATGAGGAACGCGCCCGCGAGCGCGACGACGACCTCGAGCCACGCGAGGGCGAGCGTCGCCGCGAGCCGCGGCTCCGGGGCGAGCAGTGCGAGGAGCTGCACGCCGGTCACCATGACGAGCGCAGCGAGCGACGTCCGCACGGCGCTGCGGGCCGTCAGCATGATCGCGACGCCGCTCGACAGCAGCCACGTGCCCGCGACCTCGACGATGACCCCCGATCCGTCCTGGAACATCGGCAATGTCGCGGGCTCGCCGGAGATCGTCCGGAACGACGCGTAGGCGACCGGGGTCACGATCGCGGCCGTGAACGTGCCAAGCCAGAGGCGCCAGCCGGGATCCTCGCCGTACCGGCCGTCGCCGGCCGCGATGAACAGGATGCCCGCGGCCGCGAACCCGGCGGACGCGGTGAGCGCGGCCTGGGGGACCGTCGCGGTCGGCGAGGCGATGAAGCCGGCGACCAACGCGATCCCGACGAACGCGACCGCGATGAGCCGCAGCCGCGTCGCGCTGTTCGCAAGGAGCGTGACCAGCGCGATGATCCCGAGGTACACCACTACCGGACCGACCACACGAGCACGGCGATGATGAGGAGCGTCGCGAGCCACACGCCGGCGCGCTGCTCGAACAGGTTGAAGATCGAAGCGGACCGCGACGTGATCACGTCGAGGGCCGCGAAGGCGAGCTGGCCCGCCGGCACGGGATCGGCGACCGCGATCAGCTCGCGCAACCGGACGGCGAACGGCTCGAGGTCGGGCATGAACGGCCGGATCGACCGGGCGATCATCACGAGGAGCGTCGCGACGGCGATCGCGGCGAGGAACCCGAACGGCGTGCTCGCGATGCCCGGCTCGAACGGCCGGCCGAACACGAGGCTCACGCCCTGGTAGAGCGGCACCGAGACCGCGAGCCCGATGAGGGTGGTGATGCCGAGCCCCGAGGCCGCTGCCAGCCCGTCGAGCGCGATCGGGACGCCGACGCGGTCCAGCCGCCGGCCGACGTGGACGAGCACGAGCAGACCGATCGCGACGAGGCCGGCGAGCGACAGTGCCTCGGCGCCGATGTCCATGGCGGCCAGGGAACCGGACCCGATGACGATCAGGCCGGTCACCGTCGCAGACGAGCCGGCGATCACGATCACGTAGCCGCCGCGCGCCCAGATCGACTCCGCGAGCGCGACGAGCGCATCGGCGACCAAGATGAACAGGCCGCCGGCGATCGCCGTGGGCGTCCCGACCGCAAGCGCGATCCAGAACGCGGCGAGCGTGACGTCGTAGCGCACGACCTCCCATTGCTCCGGGAGCGCGAGCGAGACACCCGCTGCGTACAGCACGCTGAGCAGGGTCGCCACGAGGATGACATCGGCCCAATGGATCGCGTCATAGCCCGCGAGCGCGGCGACGAACGCGACCGTGAGGATCGCGGCCCGCCTCGGAAGACGGCCGGCGCGCCAGGCGCCGGTGCCGAACGCGAGCACGGCGACCAGTGCCGCAAGGATGCGCCATTCGAGCGCCAGACCCGGCAGCCCGACCGCCGTGATGTCGCCGCGCGTCGTCGCAAGCAGCCGGAGGAGGAGCACCGATGCGGCGACGCCGGCCGGCATCGTGATGATCCCGCGGAGACGCTCGAGATCCGGTCCGCGTAGCTGCGCCCGGAAGCGCCACGGGATGAACGGATACAACCCCGCGAAGAGCGCCGCGCCGATCGACGCGGCCAGGATCGCGCCCGGGCTGACCGAGGTCGGCGCGATCGCGTCGAACCGGAATGACGCGCCGCCGAAGCGCGAAAGCAGCAGCGCCGCCAGCACGAAGAACTGGATGCCCACGGCGAGGTAGGCGGCCAGCCGCGTCGTCGCGGGGAGCGGCGCGACCGCGAGCGCGGCGAGGACGGTGATCGCCGCGAGGACCCCAAGGACCACGGTCCCCGCGATGAGATCCTCCGTCACTGCGAGCGCGAAGAAGACCAGGCCGAGGGCGAGGATGGCGCTCGGCAGCAGGGGATGCCGCCGGGTCGCACGCGCGGCGCCGAACAGGCCGGCGCCCGCGTACGCCGCACCGACGGCGACGCCGATCGCCGCGATGCCGTCGAATCGATAGCTCGCTCGGACCGTCGGCCCCCCGGCGGCCGACCATTCCCAGAGCGCGCGGCCTGCCGCATTCGCTGGATCGATGAGGGTCGCGAGCACCAGCGGTGCGACGCACGCGAAGATCGCTGCGACGATCGCCACTGTCAGCGCGTACTTCGATCGCGTCGCGAGGAGCAGACCAGCGAGGGCGAGCGCGGTGGCGGAGGCGATGAGCGGAAGCTCAGCCGTCACGACCACCTGCGGTAAGGTAAGCCACGTGGACTTGCGGTTACTCCCTCAGCAACAGCTCAAGGTCACACCCAAGCAGATCGCGGCGAACTACATCCTCCAACTGTCCTCGCTGGAGCTTCAGGACGTCATCAACCAGGAGCTCGAGGAGAACCCAGCGCTCGATCTGGAAGAGGTCCAGGTCTGCCCGCTGTGCGGCAATCCGCTCACCGGGCGGGTCTGCCTGAACTGTTTTGGCGCCGGAAAGGCGGGCGCCGCCGAGCAGTACAGCGAGAGCGAGCCGCTCGAGGGCACCAGCCTCATGGCGCGCGACGAGGAGGAGGGCGACGAGTTCGACCCGATCGTGCGGGCGGAGGCCGAGCAGACGCTCGCCGAGTACCTCTCGTGGAACGTGCGGGTCCTGTTGCCCACGAGCCTGCACGTCATCGCCGAGTACCTGATCGGCAACCTGAACGACAACGGCTATCTCGAAGGCAGCCTCGAGGACGCCGCGAAGGCGTGCAAGGTCTCCCTCGTGGACGCGGAGCGCGTGCTGAAGGTCATCCAATCGATCGAGCCGTGGGGCCTCGGCGCCCGCGACATCCAGGAGTGCCTGTTGATCCAGATGGAGCATCTCGCCGATGCGGGTGAGGATGTGCCGCCGCACGCGCGGCAGATCGTCGCCGAGCATTTCCGCGAGCTCGGCGAACACAAGTTCGGCGACGTGGCCCAGGCCCTGCGCATCACCCGAGACGAGGTGCAGGCGGCGTGGGATTACATCAAGACCAACCTCAACCCGCACCCGGCGCAGGCCTTCGCGGCCGGCCCCGACGGCACGAGCATCGGCGGCCGGCAGGTCACGCTGCGGCCAGATGTGATCATCGTGAAGAACGAGCAGAACGATTTCGAGGTCGAGGTCATCGAGTCACGGCGCTTCTCACTGAAGGTGAATCCGGTCTACCGGCAGCTCGTCGGCCAGATCCAGGCGGCACGCACCGCGAAGACCGAGGCGCCCTCGATGGACGACAAGGAGAAGCAGCACATCCGCGAGTACGTCACGCGCGCGAAGTTCTTCATCGACAACATCAATCAGCGCCGGCAGACCATGGCCCGGATCACCCAAGTGATCGTCGAATGCCAGCACGACTTCCTCGAGAAGGGCATCCAGAGCCTGCGTCCGCTGACGCGCGCGGAAGTCGGCGAGCGGATCGGGATGCACGAATCCACGGTGAGCCGGGCGACGGCGGGAAAGTTCGTGCTCCTACCGGTGGGTCAGGTCGTGCCGTTCTCGCTGTTCTTCACCGCGTCACTCGGAACGAAGGACGTGATCAAGAACATCATCGACGTGGAGGAGCGGGGCCACCCGTACTCCGATCAGGAGATCGTGGAGAAGCTGCGAAACGAGCACGGGATCATCCTCGCGAGACGGACCGTGGCGAAGTACCGCGAGGAGCTGCAGATCCTGCCGGCGAGGCTGCGGAAGCGCGCTTAAGCGCGCTTCGAAGCGTTCCCCTTCGGCGGCGGCGCACCGAGCGTGGTCTTGATCTCATCGAGCGCGCTCGCGTCGATGTGATAGCCGAACGACGTCCGGCGGACGCCGGCGAGGTCCTTCCCACGGAGCGCGTCGCGGAGCGCGTGCTCGCGCCAGCCGATCTTCGTGGCGAGCTCCGCGGTGGTCAGCCAGTCGCGGTCGGTGCTCTTGGCCTTCTCGCTCGCGTCGGCCTTCGGGGCGGACTTGGAGGCTTTCTGCGGTGGCACGTGTCCAACGATAGCCGCCTTCGCGTGCGGCGATTTGCGCCTGTCTGGGCCGGTCGGTAATATTCGCGAAGCGCTGCGGCCCCCTCCGTCGGGGCGGGCGCTCTCTTTTTGTGGTCGAACGCCCTGCGTGGGAGGACGCGCCCTTTGGAAGCCTTCTCGAACAACCCGCTCCTCTGGATCGTGCCCATTTCTGGTCTCGTCGCCGTCGCGGTCGCCGCGTACTTCGCCTACGACGTCCTCGGCTCCGACACCGGCACCCCCGAGATGCAGGAGGTCGCCGGCTCCATCTACGAGGCCGCCGTCGCGTTCATCAAGCGCCAGTACCGCACGATCGCCCTGCTCGCGCTGGGCGGCACCGTGGTCATCGCCGCGGTCATCTACTTCTTCGAGAGCGCTCCGGGCGTCTCGAAGGAGGAGCTCGCCCTCAAGACCGCGGTCGCGTTCCTCGTCGGTGCCGCGTGCTCGATGGCCTCGGGCATCGTCGGCATGTTCGTCGCCGTGAAGTCGAACCTCCGGACCGCGGCCGCGGCGCAGCACAGCGTCGCCGACGCCCTCCGCATCGCCCTCCGCGGCGGCGCGGTCTCCGGGATCCTCGTCGTCGGCCTTTCGCTCATCGGTGTGTTCGTCATGTTCATCGCGTACGGCGGCTTCGCGCACCCTGAGCAGGCGCCGTTCACGATCGTCGGCTTCGGCTTCGGGGCGTCGTTCGTCGCGCTGTTCGCGCAGCTCGGCGGCGGTATCTACACGAAGGCCGCGGACCTCGGCGCCGACCTCGTCGGCAAGGTCGAGGCGGGCATCCCCGAGGACGACCCGCGCAACGCCGCCGTCATCGCGGACTTGGTCGGCGACAACGTAGGCGACTGCGCCGGCCGTGGTGCCGACCTGTTCGAGTCCACCGCCGCGGAGAACATCGGCGCGATGATCCTCGGCGTCGCGATCTTCGCCGTGACCCACGACATCGCGTGGATCCTGTTCCCGCTGGTCGTGCGCGGCTTCGGCCTCATCGCCAGCGTCATCGGGATCTTCACCGTCCGCGGAAGCGAAACCAAGAGCCCAATGTCGACTCTCAACCTCGGTTACTACGTCACCGTCGGCCTCTCGATCGCTGGGATGTACCTCGTGACGAACACGATGCTGAACACGCAAGGCGCCGGCATCTGGTTCTTCTACGCGGGCGTCGTCGGCATTCTCACGAGTCTCGCATTCGTGTTCATCACCCAGTACTACACGGCCGGAAACTGGCGTCCGGTGAAGGAGATCGCCGAGGCAGCCAAGACCGGTCCGGCGACGACGATCATCTCCGGTGTCGCGGTCGGCTTCGAGACGACCGCGTCGTCCGCGATCACGATCGCGATCGCCCTCTTCCTCTCGCACTGGTTCGGCGAGCAATGGGGCAACGCGACGGGCCTGCCCCACGGCGGCATCTACGGCACGGCCGTCGCGACGATGGGCATGCTCATGAGCGCCGCGTTCATCCTTGCCGAGGACACGTTCGGCCCGATCACCGACAACGCGGGCGGCGTGGCTTCGATGGCCCGCGCATCGCTCGAGACGCGCGAGCGAACTGACGCGCTCGACGCCGTCGGCAACACCACGAAGGCCCTCACGAAGGGCTACGCCGTAGCGTCGGCGGCCCTGGCCGCGTTCCTCCTGTTCAGCGCCTACCTCGACAAGGTCGCGCAGCTGACCGGCAAGCCGTTCGACTCGGTCGACCTCGCGAAGGTCAACGTGTTCCTCGGCGGCTTCCTCGGCGCGATGCTCGTGTACCTGTTCTCCTCGCTCGCGATCCGCGCCGTTGGCCGCGCCGGCGCCGCGATCATCGAGGAGGTCCGCACCCAGTTCCGTGAGCACCCTGGGATCATGGCCGGGACCGAGCGTCCCGACTATGGACGCGTCGTGGACATCACGACGGCGTCGGCGCTGCGGAACATGATCGCCCCGGGCCTGCTCGCGGTCGGCGCGCCGATCGTCGTGGGCATCCTGCTCAAGGCCGAGGCCGAGGCCGCGATGCTCATGGTCGGCACCATGGCGGGGGTCATCCTCGCCACCGTCCTGAACAACAGCGGCGGAGCGTGGGACAACGCGAAGAAGTACATCGAGTCGAATCAGCTGAAGGATGACAAAGGCCAGGTGCTGGGCAAGGGCACGCCGGCGCACGCCGCGGCGGTTGTCGGTGACACGGTCGGCGATCCCTTTAAGGACACGGCGGGCCCGAGCCTCCACGTGCTGATCAAGCTGCTGGCGACCATCACGCTGGTCTTGGCGCCGCTGTTCGTCTGAGCGCGGGCCCTGCGTGGAGGTGGGGCCGTGCGTTAGGGGCCGGGGAACCCTGCCTCGGCTCCCTGGTCACGTGCGTCCGAGACGGCGGGATTGCCTGCCGGACCAGCGTTCGCTCGGCAGGGTTCCCCGGCCCCCTAGCACCGCGCGTGTAGCGTCTAGCGGGCCATGGCCAGTGTTGATCTGAACAGTGATCTCGGGGAAGGCGCGGGCACCGAAAAAGAGATCATGCCGTTCATTACGTCGGCGAACATCGCGTGCGGCGCGCATGCGGGCGACGAGCAGACGATGCGCGATACGGTGCGGCTCGCTGTCGCGCACAAGGTCGCGGCCGGCGCGCACCCGGGCTATCGCGACCCGGCGAACTTCGGCCGTACGCCGCTCGGCATATCGGCCGACGAGCTCATCGCCGACCTGGTGGTCCAGATCGAGACCCTTCGGGCCATCGCGCGATCGGAGAACACGGACCTGGTCCACGTGAAGGCGCATGGCGCTCTGTACAACACGGCGCAGCGGGACGAGGGCGTTGCGGCGTCGATCGTGGCAGCGATGAGACGCGTCGCGCCCGATCTCGTCCTCTACGCCTTCCCGGGATCCGCGGTCGAACGGCTGGCGCGTGCGGCCGGGCTCCGGGTCGCGCGCGAAGGATTCATCGATCGCGCCTACGAGCCGGACGGGACATTGCGCCCACGGACCCGGTATGGCGCCCTGATCACCGATCCGCAGCTGGCCGCGGCGCAGGCCGTGTCCTTCATGGAAGAGGGCGGAGTGACCGCACCCGACGGCACGTTCCTCGAGCTGGAGGTCGACACGCTCTGCGTGCACGGCGACACGCCCGGCGCGTCGGCGATCCTCCGTGCTGCCCGCGCGGCGCTCGTGTCCGCGGGCATCGGCATCCGTCGCGTCGCATGACCGTCCGGCCGTTCGGCGACCGGGCGTTCCTCATCGAGCTCGAGCAACACATCGATCCGTCGATCGTCGACAGCGCGCGCGCCATCGCCGACGACTGGGAGCGCCGGGGCTTCGGGGAGGCCATCCCGGCGTACGCGTCGGTCGTCGTGACGTTCGACCCCGCGCGAACAGCGTGGCCGGAGGCGGCCCGCGCGGCCAAGGCGCTCGCGGGGTCGCCACCGCCAGCCGGCGCGCCGATCGCCGGCCGGCTCATCGAGGTCCCGACCGTGTACGACGGACCCGACCTCGCCGACACCGCGGCCCGCTCCGGGCTTTCGACCGAGGAGCTCATCGGCCTCCACAGCGGACGGGAGTACCGCGCGCTCTTCCTCGGCTTCATGCCCGGCCTCGCGTACTGCGGCATGCTCGATCCGCGGATCGATGCGCCGCGTCTTTCCTCGCCGCGTGCTCGGGTGCCCAGCGGCTCGGTGGCGATCGTGAGCGGCCAGACCATCGTCTATCCCGTCGATTCGCCCGGCGGCTGGCGGCTCATCGGCCGGACCGACGTCGCCGTGTTCCGGCCCGAACGCGTGCCGGCAGCGCTCATCGGGGTGGGTGACCGGCTCCGCTTCGTGCCGCGATGATGCGCATCGTGCGGTCCGGCCTGCGAGCCACGATCCAGGATCGCGGCCGGACCGGCCACACGCGTGAAGGCGTCCCACCGTCCGGTCCTGCCGATCCGACCGCGTTCGCCGCCGCGCTCGAGCTCGCGGAGTGCGACGCGACGGACGCGGCGATCGAAGTGGTCGGCCTCCCGTTCGCGTTCCGCTGCGACGACCGTCGGATCGTCGCGGCCACCGGCCGAGACGTGCGAGTCACAACGCGGGCACGCGTCCCCGGATGGACCAGCGTGCTGGCGCGGCCCGGCGAGGACGTGGTCGTCGAAGGCTCCGCGTCGACCCGGTTCGCGTACGTCGCCGTGAGCGGCGGTCTCGCGCTGCCGCGGGTCCTCGGATCGCGCGCGACGTATCTCCTCGCATCGCTCGGTCCGGTCCCGCGTCCGCTCGCGGATGGAGACGAGATCCCCCTCGGCGCGTCGGCCGCCGGTGTCGAGGCCGCCGGCCGCCGCATCCGGCCCACGGTCTACGGGAGCGTCGCGCGGGCAGTCGCGGGGCCGCACGACGCGCGATTCCCGGACGAGAGCGTGACCGCGTTCTTCTCCACGGCGTTCACGGTGCTACCGGACAGCGACCGCATGGGCGTACGGCTGGCCGGCATTGCGCTCGCGCCGCCCGCCGGTGACCTCTTGTCCTGCGGCATCGTCGCCGGCGCGGTGCAAGTACCGCGTGGTGGTGCCCCGATAGTCCTACTCGCGGATCACCAAACCACCGGCGGATACCCCATCATCGCGACTGTGGTGACAGCCGACCTCGGGATCGTGGCTCAGGCGGCTCCGGGCGAGGAGCTCCGCTTCGAGCGCGTGACGCCCGAATACGCGAACCGTTCTAGTTGAAATGGATGAACGGCTGGTCGCTCTCGGTCTCGCGCGCCCGGCCGAGCCTCCGCCCGTAGCCCCACCGCCCGTCTCGATATCAATTCCGGTCGCACCGCCACCAGCCCTCGTCGTCGAGGAGATCGACCCGCGCCTGGTCGCCCTCGGCCTCGTGCCTGCGGCCCCGGCACCGACCGTCGCCCCACGGCCCGCAGCCCGGCCGGCCCCGCCACCCGGCGCCCGCCTGGCCCC
>DATCOR010000258.1:0-3333 GCA_036564585.1 Candidatus Limnocylindria bacterium
CAGCCGGCGTCGAGGATCTGCTCGACATACCACTTCGTGGCCTCCTCGCTGCCGACCGGCAGGTACGAGATCACGACGTCGACCTTGCGCTCCTTCAGGATCGCGACGATGTCGTCCGTCGGCCCGTCGGCCTTCTTCACCACCGCGGCGAGGTACTTCCCGATCCCGTCGTGGGTCATGCCGCGCGAGACCTTGACGCCGGTCTTCGGCACATCCGCGAACCGGTAGGTGTTGTTCGGCTCGGCGTAGATCGCGTCCGCGAGGTCCTTGCCGACCTTGTTGCGGTCGACGTCGAACGCGGCGACGAACTCGACGTCGCGCAGGTGGTAGCCCCCGAGCTCGACATGCATGAGACCGGGGATCTTGTCGCCGGCCTTCGTGTTCCGGTAGTAGTGGACGCCCTGCACGAGCGAGCTCGCGCAGTTTCCGACCCCGATGATCGCGACGCGGATCGGGCGGCGGCGCGTGGTCGGGCGTCCGACGCGCCGAGCCGTGGTGGTCTTGGTGGTCCTGCGCGCGGTCTTGGTGGAAGCGGGCATGACTATCGGGTCCCTTTCTTCTGAGTCGAGTTGAGATCGCGCGCGACGAAGGCGATGCGCTGGATGAGCGTGATGACGGAGAGGAGCGCGACGGCGGCGACCGCCACGACGAACGCCTCGTACAGGCCGAGGACGCCCCAAAGCCCGATCCCGACGAGGAGGACGGTGAGCCGCGCCTCGCGGGGCATCAACCCCACCGTCGCGGTCGTGCCCATCGATTCGGCTTTCGCCCGGACATAGCTGACCAGCGATGACGCGACCAACCCCACGAGCGCCGACCAGAACAGCACGCCGTCGCCCTGCGTCGTGCCGAGCGCGGCCATCCCGCACGACAGCGCCGCATCGGAGACGCGGTCGAGCGTCGAATCGAGGAACGCGCCGAAGCGCGTGCCGCCGCCCGCGGCCTTCGCCAGCTGGCCGTCGAGCGTGTCGGAGAGCGCGCCGACGAGGAGGACGACGAGCGCGGGCAGGGGGCGAGACGATGCGAGCAACACGGATCCGGCGAGGGTGATGAGCACGCCGATCACCGTCACGGCGTTCGCGGTGATGCCGACGCGGTGCAGGCCCCGCGCGAGTGGCGCGAGGGTGAGTCGCGTGGTCTCGGCCACTTCGTTCGGCATGAGGCCGTGACTCATCGGGAGCTGCTCGGATTCATCAACGTGCGGAAGCCGCGTTCGTGGAGCTGCGCGAACCGGTCCCGGTCGAACGAGCAGCGGACCTCGCGGCCGACGCGGACGGTCTTCACCACACCCGCGCGACGAAGCCGCCGGAGGTGCCACGAGAGGAGCGGCTGGGACAGGCGGAGCCGCACGGCGAGCTCGGTCACGGTGTGCTCGCCCTCGGTCGCGAGGAGCTGCAGGACCCGCAGCCGAGTGTCGTCGCCGAGGGCGCGGTAGTACGTGCGGAGATCGCGGACGGACGACTCGGTCAGCACGATGGCCTCTCCCCTGTACGCGGACGACGATGTAGAAACTATGGCTTATGTATTGTCGCAGCGAACAAATTCGTGTCAACAGCGCCGTCCGAAGGCTATTTCCGTGCGGTGTTGAAGATCTCGGCGAGCTCCGCGACGGTCTTTTCGGCGCGGCCCTCGCGGAACGCGTCGGCCACGCAGGTCTCGAGATGCGAGCCAAGGATCATGGCATCCACACGCTCGAGCGCCTTCTCGATCGCCATCGTCTGCTTCAGCACGTCGACGCAGTACTTGTCCTCATCGACCATGCGCTCGACGGCCTTGAGATGACCGGCGATCGATCGAAGTCGCGCAGCCACGTCCTTCTTGGTGTCGGTCTTCATGCCGTCATCGTACCGCTGGACCCGGGGGGTGGGGGAGGGGAGGCCGCCGGGCACCCGCCATACTCGGCAGATGCCACATCCGCGCCGGTCGCAGCGTCCGACCGGAGTCTCGCCCCTGTTCTCGGCCGAGGTGTCCGCCGCCACCGGTGAGCCGCTCTCGAAGCCACTGGCGGCACGCGTCCGTCCGCGCGACCTCGACGAGTTCGTCGGTCAGCCCCACCTGGTCGGCCCAGGCCGGGTCCTGCGCAAGGCCATCGACGCAGGGCAGATCCCGTCGATGATCCTCTGGGGACCACCCGGCACTGGGAAGACGACGCTCGCCGCCATCGCGGCGAATCGCGGGAAGGCCCGATTCGTCGCCCTCTCCGCGGTCTCGGCCGGGGTCGCCGATCTGCGTCGCGTGATCGAGGAGGCTCGCGAGCTGCGCCGCGCCACCGGCGAGCGCACCGTCCTGTTCATCGACGAGATCCACCGCTTCAACAAGGGTCAGCAGGACGCGGTGCTGCCGTACGTCGAGGAGGGCGATGTCACGCTCATCGGCGCGACGACCGAGAACCCGTCGTTCGAGGTCATCTCGGCGCTCCTCTCGCGTTCCCGGGTCTTCGTGCTGCAGCCGCTTGGTGAGGATGACGTCCGGCTGATCGTCGAGCGGGCGATCGCCGATCCGCGCGGGCTGAACGGAACCGTGACCGTCGCGCCCGACGCGCTCGGCTCGCTCGTGGTCGTCGCGAACGGTGACGCCCGCGTCGCGCTCAACACGCTCGAGCTGGCGTCCGACGCGGCCGCGGCGGACCCGCAGGGGATCCGGCACGTTGACCTCGCGGCGGTGAAGGACGCTCTCCAGCGGCGCTCGCTCGTGTACGACCGCGCCGGCGACTCGCATTACGACACGATCTCCGCGTTCATCAAGAGCCTCCGTGGCTCGGATCCCGATGCGGCGCTCTACTGGCTCGTCCGGATGATCGACGCGGGCGAGGATCCGATGTTCATCGCGCGCCGGCTGGTGATCCTCGCCGCCGAGGACGTCGGCCTTGCCGACCCACAGGCCCTCGTCATCGCCGCGGCCGCGCAGCAGGCGGTGCACCTCATCGGGCTCCCCGAGGGCTACTTCCCGCTCGCCGAGGCGAGCGTGTACCTGGCCCTCGCGCCCAAGTCCGACTCCATCAAGCGCGCCGCCGGCGCGCTGACCGCCGACATCGAGGGCACCCGCGCCGACCCGGTGCCGCTGCACCTCCGCAACGCCGTCACCGGGCTCATGCGCGGGCTCGGGTACGGCAAGGGCTACAAGTACGCGCACGACAAGCCGGAGCACTTCGATCCCGACGAGACGTTCCTGCCGGAGTCACTGCGCGGACGGCGCTACTACGAGCCCACGGACCTCGGCGCGGAGGCCGCGCTCAAGTCGCGCGTCGACGCCCTCCGCCGAAGCGTGACAGCAGCAGCCCGAGCTCGAACAGGAGATACATCGGCACCGAAACGAGGGTCTGGTTGAACGGGT
>DATCOR010000274.1:0-3368 GCA_036564585.1 Candidatus Limnocylindria bacterium
GGCCCTCGCCGCCATCGGGCCGCGGCAGCTGCGGTACATCATCCGGGTGGCGGAGGTCACGATCGCGACTGGCATCCTCCAGCTCTTCGTCAATCCGCACAATCGCGAGCTGCTCACGTTCGCCACGCGCTGGTCGGTCGCGATCGTCGCCGGAGCGTTGCTGGCGTTCATCGCGTACGGCCTCCTGCGCGGCCCGCTCAAATCCGCGATCGACGGGCTCCTCGCGACCGCGCCCATCGCCGCGACCGGCGACGCCGCCGCCGGCAAACGGGTCGTCGCGCTCCGCCAGCGCATCCAGCGCCTCGGCTACGCCCAGATGGCCCTGGGCGCGCTCATCCTCGTCGCGATGGTGACCGCCCGCTTCAGCTAGGGAACCGGCCGGCCCCGGCCGGCGTCTACCTCCCCAGCACCGGTCTTCCGGTGAAGGAGGCAGTGATGCCGCGGTCGCTCGTGTTCGCGCTCGGTCTCGCGCTCTCGATGCTGACACTCGCGGTCCCGGTGTTCGCCTGCGGAGGGCTCATCGGCCCGAACGGCGCGGTGAACCTTCTGCGCACGACCACGTTCGTCGGCTATCACGACGGCGTCGAGCACTACGTCACCGCCTTCCAATTCGCGGGCGGTGGCGGCAAGTTCGGCTCACTCACCCCGCTGCCCGGCGTTCCGTCGAACGTCGAGAAGGGCGGCTCGTGGACCCTCCAGCGGCTCATCCGCGAGACCCAGCCGTTCAAGGGCAACGTGCCGGCGCCGCTCGCATTCGGCGCCGCGCGCGCAGACGCGGTTGAGGTCCTGCTCGAGACGAAGATCGACGCGCTCGACATCACCGTCCTCAAGGGCGGTGGCGCGGCCGTCGGCGAGTGGGCCACCGCGCACGGCTTCCGCCTCCCGGCGGACGCGCCCGAGGTCCTCGACTTCTACGCGAACCGCAGCCCCATCTTCCTCGCGGCCGCGTTCGACGCGGACGCCGCTGCGGCGCGCGGCCAGAACATCGGCGACGGCACGCCGGTCCACATCACGATCCCGACCGCGAACCCGTGGGTGCCGCTCCGGATCCTCGCACTCGGCAAGCAGGCCAACGACCCGGTGCAGGCCGACGTGTACCTGCTCACCGACCGCAAGCCGGCGATCCTCCCGCTCGCGCGCGGCGCGAACGGCCTCACGCTCGCGTACGACCAGACCGCGTCGAAGACGCTCCTCGATGACCTGCGCTCAGACACGGGCATGAGCTGGGTGCCGGCGAACGGCTGGCTCAGCCAGCTGCGCATCGACACGAACGCGTCGACGCTCAGCTACGACCTCGCCGTCGACGTCCAGGGCCACAGCCCCTCGCGCGTCGCGGCGGGCCTGGAGACCCCGGGCAGCACGGACCCGACCCCGATCGCGCTCACGATGCTCGCCGCCGCCATGGCCGCGCTCATCCTGGTCGCGATCCGCGAGCAGCGGCGGACCGTCCTCGCGTGAAGCACGCCCTCGCGCTTCTCCTCCTCGTGGCCGTCGCCGGTGCGTGCGCACCGGCGGCGCCACGTGCGGTGGAGATCACGATCCACTACTCGCACTATTCAATGAGCGAGGTCGACGTGCCCGCGGGGGTGCCGATCACGTTCACGATCCGCAACGACGATCCGATCGACCACGAGTGGATGATCGGCGACATGGCGATGCACGAGCGGCACCGCCTCGGCACCGAGCCCGTCCACACCTCGCGCCCCGACGAAGTCACGATCCCCGCGCTCTCGACGCGGACCACGACGCTGACCTTCCCGACGGCGATGACCCTGATGTACATGTGTCACCTGCCGGGGCACGAGGTCTACGGGATGGTCGGAGTCCTCGTCGCGAAGTAGCGGGCCGCGACGGAGCCGATCGCCAGCCCGAGCAGAGCGACCGCCGCGTACAGCACCGGCGTCACCAGCGTCCAGTCGATCGCGAAGATGAACGGACGCGGCGCGTCTTGGAATGTCCGCAGCTGCGGTAGCCACGGTCCGACGAAGAACATGGCGATGAGCACCACGTCCGCCACCCGCCACCGGCCGAAATAGCCGACGACCAGGCCGAGGACCGCGGCCCCGAGCGCTTGCACGGCGATGATCCAGTTCAGCGCCTCGCGTGCGGACTGCCCGGTCGGGCTCGACCCGACGAACGGCACTATCGCCAGCCGGACGATGGCAAACGCGAGGGTCGTCAGGCCGACCCCGACGGCAAGCGCGGAGATTCCCGGCGCGCCGGCACGCACCATGCGCCCGGCCACGACTCCAACGGCTGTCCCGAGAAGGGGCGGCCATAGACCGGCGACTGCCGACGCCAAGAGGTCACATTGCGGCCCGCTCCGCTCGCAGAACGGGATGGCGAGCCAGAACTGCTCGATCCACAGGATCCCGAACAGCAACACCGCGGCGACAACGCCGCGCCAGCGCGCTGATCCGAACACGAATGCGACGCCGACCGCAGTCGCGACGACCGTGATGAGCTCAGGCGCGCGAAGCGGGAAGACGCCGAACGCCAAGACGAAGGCGCCCTGGATCGAGAGGGCGAGCGCGGTCGTCAGCGATCGGGCACCGAGAGCGCCAAGCGCGGCGAGCGCTGGCGACATCCGCAGCACCACTGGCCGGCGGGCGCGCGCTGCCAGGTCGAACACGAACGGGATCTCGGCCCGCAGGCCCTCCCTGAGCATCACTGCAAGTTAGCTGTTACCGGTTCATGGAGTTGAGCGGGTAGGAGCCGTCAGGGAATGCGCGGCTGTCGAACGACAGCGTGAACGTGTCCTGTGGCTTGAGGCCGAACCGGCCGATCGCGGCGAGGTCCCCGTCATTCGCGCTCGCGAAGCTGGTCTGGCTGGTCGCACGCAGGGTGATGACCTTGTCGGTGAACGGGACGAGCGTTCCCAACCCGCCGCTGATGCGCACCTGCACGGTGCACGGGCTCAGGACGGCGATCACGGTCGCGCTGGTCTTGAGGTGCTGGATCTCGGCCGGCACGCTCGGATCCGGCGCCGCGTACGCACCGCAAGCCTGGAGCGCGGCCACGCTCGAGATCGCGTCCGGATCGACCCCCGGATCGACCCGCACGACTTCGCCCGGGTAGGCGCCCGGTTTGATCACGCCGACCATCGCGCCATCGGTCGTGCGGACCACGTCGATCCGGCCGAGCTGATCGCTGATGCCATACAGGCGCGCGCCGTCCGGCGAGAGCACGAAGCTGTCGAACGACGTATCCGTGGCCCAGGTCGTGCGCGATCCGAGGCTCGGCACGTCGATGACGGCGATGCCCTTGGTGCCCGCGGCGTACAGGGTGCGACCGTCCGGGGCGAGGACCGCGCCGCCGCGCAGGTAGCGCTTCGCGTCGGCGACCGGGAAGAGCCATCGGAGCACGCT
>DATCOR010000296.1:0-14035 GCA_036564585.1 Candidatus Limnocylindria bacterium
GTTCCAGGTCTATGCCGACGCGGCCAAAGTCTTCGACTCCGGCGTGATGACCGGTGCGACCGCGACCAAGAGCGTCAGCGTCGATCTCACCGGGAAGACCTCGCTCGGCCTGGTCATCACCAACGGTGGTGACAACGTCGACTACGACCACGGCGACTGGGCCGACGCGAAGTTCGACTGCGGCGGATCCCAGCCCCCACCGATCATCTTCGGTCCGCCGACATCCTTCGCGTCGGGCACCAACACTCATGGGATCGCGGTCGTCGACATGAACGCCGACGGTAAGTTCGACCTGGTCGCAGCCAACGCCGGCAGCAACAACGTGAGCGTCCGGCTCGGCAACGGCGACGGGACCTTCGGCGCGGTCGCCACGTTCGCAGTGGGGACGACGCCCAAATCCGTCGCGGTGGGCGACTTCAACGGCGACGGCAAGCGCGACATCGCCACGCCGAACCAGGACTCCGACACGGTGAGCATCCTCATCGGCAACGGCACCGGCGGCTTCGCCGCGGCCGTGAGCTATCCCGCCTGCAACCACCCGCATGAGATCGGTCTCGGCGACTTCAACGGCGACGGCAAGACCGACATGCTCCTCGCGTGCTGGGGATCCAACATCGTCAGCGTGTTCCTCGGAAAGGGTGACGGCACCTTCAACCCGAAGGTGGACTACATCGCCGGACAGAACCCGCACTCGGTGACCATCGCGGACTTCGACGGCGATGGGAAGCTTGACGCGGCGATCGCGAACCACGGCGGCGCCAACATCAGCGTCCTGCGTGGCAACGGCGACGGCACGTTCATCCTGGCCGCTAACTACGCGGCCGCCGTCGGGCCGCACTCCATCCGCTCGGCTGATCTCAACGCCGACGGGAAGATCGATCTTGTCGCCGCCGACGAAGGGAGCAACGTGATCAGCGTGCTTCTGGGGAACGGCAATGGGTTATTCAACCCGGCGCTCAACTACCTCACCGGCCAGTCGCCCAGAGGCGTTGCGATCGGCGACGTGAACGGCGATGGGATCCCCGACGTGGTGACCGCGAACACCGGCGCGAACTATCCGGTCTGCTGCAGTCCGGGCGGCAACACCGTCTCGGTCCTGATCGGGACCGGCTCAGGCTCGTTCGGGGTCGCGACCACGTACACGGCGGGTACGACGCCGTTCGCGGTGGCCTTGGCCGATATCGACGGCGACAACGACCTCGACCTGGCCAGCGCGAACTGGGATTCGGGCGACGTCACGGTCCTGCGGAACATCTTCGCCGCAGCCCCCGATACCACCCCGCCCACGGTCACCACCGTGGCCCCGCCGGCCGGGGCGACCGGTGTCGCCGTGACGGCGATGGTCTCGGCGACGTTCTCCGAGGCGATCGACCCGACGACCGTCACGACGGCCACGGTCACCCTGGCCAAGTCCGGCACCGCCGTCGCTGCGAGCGTCACGTACGACGGCGCCGCCAAGACCGCCAGCCTCGATCCGACCGCGAGCCTCGATCCGTCGACGACGTACACCGCGACGGTGAAGGGCGGCCCGAGCGGAGTCAAGGATCTGGCCGGCAACGCGCTCGCGGCGGACCGGGTCTGGACCTTCACCACGGCGGCGCCGGCCGCCGGCGGCACGACCTACGTGAGCGATCTCACCTGGACCACGATGACCAACGGCTGGGGCCCGATCGAGAAGGACAAGAGCAACGGCGAACAGGCCGCCGGTGATGGGCACACCCTCACCCTGAACGGCGCCACGTTCGCCAAGGGCTTGGGCGGGCATGCCGCCTCGGACGTCCGCTACCCGCTCACCGGCTGCACCGCGTTCACCGCGCAGGTCGGCATCGACGACGAGGTCGGCGCGAACGGCTCCGTGGTGTTCCAGGTCTTCGGTGACACGACCAAGCTGTTCGACTCCGGCGTGATGACCGGTGCGACCGCCACCAAGAGCGTCAGCGTCGATCTCACCGGGAAGACCTCGCTCGGCCTGGTCATCACCAACGGTGGTGACAACGTCGACTACGACCACGGCGACTGGGCCGACGCGAAGGTCACCTGCGGCAACACGCCACCCGTTCCGACGATCACGTCGCCGACCTCGACGCTGACGTACAAGGTCGGCGACATCATCAGCTTCGCCGGGTCGGCGACCGACGCGGAGGATGGAGCGATCCCCGCCAGCGGCCTCTCGTGGCAGCTGATCATTCATCACTGCCCGGGTGGCGTGTGCCATCTCCACTTCAGCGGGCTGCCCGGGAGCAGCTTCACTGCACCCGACCATGAGGACCCGAGCTACCTCGAGATCGTCCTGACCGCGACCGACAGCGCAGGCGCGAGCGCAAGCACCTCGGTGACGATCCACCCGCAGACGGTGCAGGTCACGATCGCCAGCTCGCCGTCAGGACTGAGCATCGGCTACAGCGGGATCACCGTCACCACGCCGTTCACGATCGCCAGCACCGTCGGTGGGACCCGCACGCTCACCGCCACGACGCCTCAGGGTTCGAATACGTTCTCCGCATGGTCGGACGGAGGCGCGGCGCAGCACAACGTGATCATCGGCAACACCGATGTGACCTACACCGCCACCTTCACCACCGGCCCGTAGCCGCGGCTCTCCCGCGATGATGTCCCTCGCACGCGGCTCCCTCGTTGTCTTCGGTGCGCAGCTCGTCGCGAACGCCGGCTTTCTGCTGGCCGTGCTGATCATCGCGCGTGGCCTGGGCCCGGATGGGCGGGGCACCATCGCGTTCGTCGTGGTGTGCGCGCTGGTGCTCTCGCGGGTCGCCGCGTTCGGACTCACCGATGGCACGCTCGTCTTCGCGAGCCAACGCTCCGGCGTCCGCCCGCAGCTCCTCTCGAACGTTCTCGCGTTCACCGTGCCCTCAGGGATCCTCGTCGGCGGCGTGGTTGGCATCGGCCTCCTGCTCTTGGGCAAGGCGGCGCCAAGCGGTATCGGACCGGCGGAGATCGGGCTGCTGGTCATCGGCACCGTGTGCATCACCGTGCAGGACACCACCGACAATTTTCTGGTCGGCTCCGGCAAGATCTGGCAGCGGGCGATCGTGCTCGCCATCACGCCGTGGGTCTACGCCGTCGTCGCGGCGACTCTGCTGTTCACCGGGGCGCTCACGGTCACCACGGGGGCGGCCGCGTGGGCGCTGTCCAATCTGGTCGGGGCCGTCGCGCTCGCGGCGGTCTCATATTGGGGATTACCGCGCGTCCGTCCCGACCTGCCACTGCTCCGAGAGTCCATCCGCTTCGGTCTGCGGGCCTGGGGCGGCCACCTTGCGAGCTTTCTGAACTTGCGCGTCGACCAGATCATCCTGGGGATCATCGCCACGCAAGCGACGCTCGGGATCTACGCAGCCGCCGTCAACGGATCCGAGGCGCTCCTCTATTTCCCCGCCGCAGTGGCGACGACCCTGGTCCCGACGTTGGCCCGTCGCGAGCCTGCCGCGCGCCACGAGCAGGCGCTCCGGACATTCCGCCTGCTCGCGATCACATCGATCGCGAGCATCGTCGTGGCGGCGATCCTCGGGCCTGTGCTCCTGCCGATCCTCTTCGGGCCGCGGTTCCAGAATTCGGTCCCGCCGTTCATGTGGCTGCTCCCCGGGGCGCTCGGGTTTTCGGCGTCACGCGTCTTCTCGAGCGCGCTCCTCGCGTCCACTGCAGCGGGTCGCTCCTCCGCGGGGCCGATCACCGCGCTGGTTGTCGGCGTCGTGTTCGACTTCATCCTGATCCCACCCTTCGGCGCGGTCGGCGCGGCCGCTGCGGCGAGCGCGGCGTTCGTCGCGAGCGGTGTGATAACGACGCTCCTGTACCGGCATCGGGTGCCGTTCGCGTGGTCCAAGCTCGTACCCGGCCGCGACGATCTTCTGCTGATGTGGCGATTCCGCACCCGACTCGGCCGCGGGTCGCCGACGGCGATGACGATGCCGGCGCCGACAGCCAGTCTCGGCGGGCCGGCTGTCGTATTCGTGTCCGGGATCGACTGGGATTTCGTGTGGCAGGCGCATCAGGAGATCGCGACGCGCCTGGCGGCCGCTGGGAACCGCGTCGTGTTCGTCGAGAACACCGGAGGGGTTCGGTCGGTCCGGGCGTCCGACGCCTCTCGCGTGGTCAGCCGCGCCGTGCGCGTGTTGCGGGCGGCGTTGCGCGGGGACCGGCGACCCGCGCCGAACCTGTCCGTGATCGCGCCGTTCCTCGTGCCATTCGCGGGTAGCGGTCTTTCCGCGTTCGTGAACGATCGGATCCTCCTGCCGCGGCTGGCCGCCAAGATCCGGCGGGTCGCGGGACCGGATCCGATCATGTACACGTACGTCCCCACTCCGAATGCGCTCCGACTCATCGATCTCGTGGGCGGACCGGCGCCCGTCGTCGTGTATCACGCGGTCGCCGATTACGCGACTGCGATCTCCCAGGATCAGGACCGGATGGTGGCGTCCGAACGAGCGCTGACGCGACAAGCCGATCTCGTGTTCGTCCAGAGCGCCGGTCTTGCCGCGCGACTGTCCGCCGACAACCCGCGCCTGCAAGATCTTGGGATCGGAGTGAATCTCCGCGTGTTCGATCCGGATGCCGTCACAGCGATCGCTGCCGAGGTCCGTGATCTCCCGCGCCCGATCCTCGGCTACATCGGCGCCATCCACCAACACATCGATTTCGAGCTGCTGCGCGATCTGGCCCGCGCGTTCCCCGAGGGATCGCTCGTCCTTGCCGGCCCACAGGTCGCCGACCCCGCGCTTCTTGCCAACGAGCCCAACGTGCGACTCCTGCCCGCGCGGCCGCACGCGGAGCTCCCGGCGCTCGTATCGGCATTCGATGTGGGCTTGATCCCGTACGCCCGAAGCCCATACACGAACACCGTCAATCCGACGAAGCTCTACGAGTACCTCGCGATGGGCGTGCCGGTCGTCTCGACCGACCTGCCCGAGGTGGTCGCCCTCGGACTCCCCACGTTCGCGGTCCGCACGGCCTGCGACCGGCAGGAGTTCGTCGCGCGCGTGCGCGACGCGCTGGCCGATGGTGGGCCAGGCAACAACGAGCGCCGTCGGGAGCTCGCGATGGGGCGCGACTGGGCCGTGATCGTCGAGCGGATCACGACGTCCATCGTCGGACGTCGCGCCGTGCGCACCTGATGCCGCTCAAGGTCGTCCTCAAGGCCGCGGCGAAGGAGGCCGTCGTGCGCGCCGCCTCGACCGTCCGAGGCGCTACCGGCGGCACGCGTTGCCTGATGTACCACTCGGTCGTGCCCGAGGAGATCGAAGACGACCTGCAGCTGACCGTCTCGACCGACCTCGTGCGCCGCCAGTTCGCGTACCTCCGCGCGCATGACTTCACCGTCGCGGACGCGGTCGCGCTCGTGGCCGCGATCCGCGCGAAGCGAGAGCTCGGTCCGCGGTCGGTCGTTCTCACGTTCGACGACGGACTGCTGGACAACCGCGACCTCGCGCTCCCGCTGCTCGCGGAGTTCGGCTACCGGGCCACGATCTTCGTCACCGCCGATGCGCTCACCGGCCGAGCGAAGCCCGAAGCCCGCGACTACCTCACGGCCCTTCAGGCGCGGGAGATGCTCGCGAGCGGTCTCATCACCTTCGGCTGCCACAGCGCGAGCCACCGCAACCTGCGGGGGATGACCGACGCGCAGCTCGTCCGGGAGACCGCCGACGCGAAGCGGGAGATCGAGGACGCCCTTGGGACCGGGATCTCGCTCTTCGCCTACCCGTACGGGTCCTACGACGCGTGGGACGACCGCGTGCGCGCCGCCGTGCAGCGGGCCGGCTACGACGGAGCGTTCACGTCGATCGTCGGTCCCAACACCGCCCGGCGTGACCCGTACCTGCTGTACCGGTCCCGGATCTCGTGGGCCGAGACCATTCCGTCGTTCAGCCGGCTGCTCACCGGTGGCTACGACTGGTACGCCGCCGTTCAGTGGCTCCACGCCCGTCGCGGGCAGGGTGCGGGCGCCCCGGTCGAGGCGAGGTAGACCTTTTGATAGCGCTCTGGGGTCGGTCTCGGCGGGTACAGTCGTGAAGGCAAAAGGGGGCAGCTCATAGCGCGGACCGCGCGGCTTCATCCAGGCGACCCGGTCGGCGGCTCGATGCTGGACCGCGGTGCCCGGCTGCTTGGGGCTGCCGATCCGAAGCTCGACCGCGCCCGCGCAGCGGCGCTCGCGATCGGCTGCGCCCTCCTCTTCTGGCAGTACGACGGCGCCGCGGTCGACTGGTTCTTCGGCGCGATCGTGGTGCTGTCGGCTGCCATGCTCCTGCAGCGACGCGTCGCCTTCGAGCTCTCGTGGCCGCATCCGCTCGTGCTCGCGTTCCTGGCGGTCACGGTGGCCGCGACGCTCTTGGCGCGCGGCTCCTTCATTGCCCTCGCGATCACGGTCTACCTCGTGCTCGCGTCACTCGCGTTCGCGTCGATCCTCCGGGCGCACCCCGACCTGACGCGCTGGGTGCGCTTCGGTATCGTGATCGCGGCGACGCTGACGCTCCTCTTCGTCGTCGTCGGATGGCTCGGACGGCATTTCGGCGTCGAGCCGCTGTACTGGCTCACGTACGACGGCTTCCGCAGCCGGGGCCTGTTCAAGGACCCCAACGTCGCCGGAGGCTTCCTCGCCGTCAGCTACCCGATCGTTGCGGCGTACGTCATCCGCCGATCGAAGCTCCGCCTCCCGGTGCTGCTGCTCGTCACCCTCGCGATCGCGGTCGGCGTGGCGATGTCCTTCTCGCGGATGGCGCTGGTGGTGTTCGCGCTCGGCGTGCTCGGGGTGATGATCGCGCTGCCGCTCATCGGCCAGCGCCGGCTCTTCGCCGGCTTCCTCGCGACGTTCGTGCTGGCGGGACTCGTGGCCGGTGGCGTCGCGCTCCGCATCGGCCTCAGCGAGCTACCGCTCTGGCGCTATCAGCTCCAGGCCTACGACGAGGCCGGCCGCTTCGTCGTCTGGGGCTACGCCGGAGACATGTTCCGCGACGCTCCGCTCGGGACCGGCGCGGGCTCGTTCGAACCGCGGGCAGAGGCGTACTTCAATGCCGAGATCGCGCGCGAGAACGCGAGTGTCGATACCGCGAACGTCACCGTGACGACGTCCGCGCACAACACGTATCTGCGAGTGCTCGTCGAGTCGGGGATCATCGGCTTCCTCGCATTCATGGCGTTCATCGTGAGCCTCCTGGTGATCGCGATCCGTTCGCTCGCCCGCGACAACTGGGAGTGGCCGCTCGCGTTCGTCCTCGTGCTCGTCGCGGGCCTGGCGATCGACACGCTGCACTGGCGCGAGCTGTGGGTCCTGGCTGCGGTGATCGGCGGATCGAGCGTCGCTGTTCGGCGCGGATCGCGGCAGCGCGCCGTCGCGACCGCCCCTACGTCGAGTACAGGGTCGCCAGCTCCCTCGTGACGTCCGCGATCTCATAGCCGGCATCGCCCAGCAGCGCGCGTAAGGCCGCGCGATCCCGGCGCTTCTCGCCGATCGCGCGCTCCAGCTGCCCCGCCCAGTTCGGCGCGTCGCCCAGGTCCACGAAGCGCATCAGGCCCGTGCCGAGGTCCGCTTCGCGCGTGACGGTGGTCGCGACGACCGACGGCGTGCCGGCCGCCTGTGCTTCGACCAGGACCAGCGGGAAGCCCTCGTACAACGACGGCAGCGCGAGTACGTCGAGTGACGCGAGCACGCCTGGGAGGTCCGTACGGAGGCCCACGAACCGCACGCGTTCCTCGAGTCCCAGGCCGCGGACCTGCTGCTCGACCTGCGGCCGCAGCGGTCCGGCGCCGACCAGGATGAGGACGGCATCGTTCAGCCGCCGGGCGAGCTCGGCGAAGACTTCGACCAGGAAGCCGTGGTTCTTCTGGGGCGCGAATCGGCCGACGTGCCCGACGAGCACCGCGTCGGCGCGGAGACCGAGCTCCTGCCGAAGCGCGCGCCCCTCGGGGTCGAGCGTCTCGAACACGGAGAGATCGATGCCGTTGTGGAGGACGGCGGTCCGCGGATCGGTCCAGCAGCCGGCGCCGTACAGGCTCTCGCAGGCATCGCGGGAGCACCCGAGCTGGTGCGTCGCGTGCGCGTCGATGAGCCGCCGGGCGTAGCCCCGATACAACCGCCGGTACAGCGAGGTGGTCACCCCGTCCTCGGTGAAATGACTGTGGGTGATGCGGAGCGCGACGCGTTCCGCGGCCGCCAGCCGCACGACGGTACCGCTGCGGTAGTAGTTGTGCGCGTGCACGCCGTGGAACGGTCCGTGCTCGCGCAAGATCCGGCGGATCGCCCGGTCGAATGGCCACGGTCGGATCGCGGACGGGACGGGGTACGGGAACACGCGCGCACCGAGCCCGATGACCTCATCGGTGAACGGGCCGCGTGGCCCGCTCGGAACGGCGAAGTCGAATTGGATCTTCGATCGATCCAGGCGCCGGTACGCACCCAGGATCAACGACTCGGTCCCTGCGGGATTCAGCGAGAGGCCGACGTGGAGGATCCGGCGCGGCATCGGCTGCGCGGCGCTAACGGAATGCACGATGTGTCGACGGCGCACCGGCGGTACGCGCCGACAGCAGCACGCGGAACAGCTGGTCGTACGCGGCGATCATGGCGTCGAGCGAGAACTGCTCGCGCGCGCGCTGATGCGCCGCGCGACCGAACGCGCGCGCCCGCTCGCCGTCGGCGTGCAGCGCGCGCAATGCGGTCGCGAGCGCCTTGAGGTCGCTCGCTTCGACGAGCGACCCATTGACGCCGTCGACGACGAGCTCGGGTACGCCGCCCACGCGCGACGCGACGACGGGAAGGCCCGAGGCCATCGCCTCGAGGATGCAGTAGGGCAGACCCTCCCACTTCGTCGGCAGCACGAACGCATCGGCTCGCGCGAGCTGTTCGGGCACGTCGTGCCGCTCACCCGGGATCTCTACCCGATCCGCGAGCCCGAGGGCATCGCGCTGCGCGAGGAGGCTCTCGCGCTCGGGACCGTCGCCCAGGACGGTGAGACGGAAGTGCTCGAGGCCCGGTTGCGCCAGGGCGTCCAGGAGGAGCCCGACGTCCTTCTGCTTCACCAGGCGCGTCACGCAGATCAGCAGCGGCCGCTCCGGCCACGCCCCGCGCTCGGGCGGCTGGTCCGGGACGGCGATGCCGTTGTGGATGAGGTGCAGCCGGCTTGGGCCGGCGATCCCGCGTTCGAGCGCGATCGAGCGGTCCCACTCGGAGACGCACACGATCGCCGACGTCAGGGGCGCGACGATCCGTTCCACCGCGAGCGTCGCGGCGCCGCGGATGCCGCGGCGCGCCGCGAAGGCCCATCCGTGCGCCGTGAAGACCACGGGCAGGCCGCTGAAGACGAGCCCAAGACGGGTCAACGCCCCGGCCTTCGAGGAGTTGATCTGCACGACGTCGGGTCGCAGCCGGCCGACGAGCCGCCTGATCTCGAGCACGGCGAGCACGTCGTGCCTCGGATCGGGTTTGCGCACGAGGTGCTCGAGGTGGTGGAACGGGATGCCGAGCGCGGCGCACGAGTCACGGAGCGCGCCCGTCGGACCATGGGCGGCGACGTCGATCGTGTACTCGCCAAGGAGGCCTGCGACCAGCGATCGGACGAAGGTCTGGGCCCCACCCGTTTCGGCCAGCGTGATGATGACGAGCAGGCGCGGACGGGTAGACACCCGAGAATTATGTCGGAGGGACTGGCCCCGAGATACGACCGGTGGGGATTTTCTGTATGGATCCGGGATGCTCGGCCCGTGCTCGGGCCGAGCTCCATCCGGATCGGTCAGCGGTTACGAGTGATCGGTACGGCGGTCGCGTCGATCTGGCTGTAGTCGTTGTCCGTGAAGGTGTTGTCGATCCCGCGCGGCGCGTTGTAGATCGCGGCCTTGGATTGACCGATGAACTTCACGCGCTGGATCGTCGTGCGGGTCGTGCCGTCGTCGAGGAACGCGCCCCACTCGGACGACATGATCGTCGAATCCTGGATCGTTACGTCGACGCAGCCCGGCTTGCCACCCCAGTCGGGGTCGTCCCACTCGCACACCAGGCCCATGGTCACGTTCGTCCCGATGCGGATGTGCTGGAACAGCGACCCGGTCGTGAAGTGCTCCATGTAGAGACCGGTCGGCGTGTTGTCGATATCGAGGTTCTCGTGGATGGCGCCGGTGTTGCCGCCGCCGGTCCAGAGGCCCATCCACGCGCAGTCGCGGAGCTTCGCGCGCCGCACGATCCCGTTGTTTCCGAGCCACACGCAGGCCTCGGCCGTCCCGTTCGCGGACCGAGGAGCGGCGCGAGAGACGCCTGAGACATCGAGGTCCTCGAGGATCACCGGGGTCGCGAGGACGCGATTTGCGGAATTCGTGTCGGCATAAACGCCGTAGCTCGTGAAGTTACGGACCTGCACGCGGCTCACGACGACCCCGTTCGGGCTGCTGATGAAGATGCCTGCGCCGATCGCGCTGTTGCCGTTGAACGTGGAGTCGAGGATCCGGGTCCCGCTCGCGTTGCCCCAGACCTGGATGATCCCAAGGCCCATGGTCTTTGCGGCTGACGAGACGTTGAAGGTCAGGCCCTGGATGACGGCCTTACCGGGGCCGAAGTTCCCCCCGACGCTCATGCCAGCGGTGAGGGTGGCCCCGCCGAGACGCGCCGCGTAGAGGCGGTGGCCGCCACCGTCGAGGAACGGGCTGCCGTTGTCGTAGGTGCCGTCAGCGAGGACGATGTCGGTCGGCGTCGAGCGGCCGAGCGCGCTGATCAGCTCCGCCGAGTTCGTGACGCGGAGCGCGCCCGCGGGGACCGTGTAGGCGGTCGGGGCGATCGGCGCAGCGACGGCCACTCCGGCCAATGCTACGGACGGCGGCGCCGTCGGAGCGGCGACCGGTGCTGTCGTTGGGGCGGGCTGAGCGACGACCGGAGCGACCACCGGCACCGCGACCGGCTGCGCGACCACCGCGGGTGGCCCTGCGACCGGCTGGGCCGCGGACGCGGGCGCGTTGGTGGTCGGCTGCTGCACGGTCGGGGGCTGGGCGATGCTCGGGGTGATCGCGCCGGGGGCCGCGGGCGCGTTGCCGGTCGCGGGCTGGGCTGCCGCCGCCTTCGTCGGGGTCGTGGCCGCGCCGCCGGCGACGGGTGCGGCGATCGGAGCAGCCGCCTGCGGGAGCGTCGCGGTGGTCGTTGTGGTGGCAGCGGTGCGGTGCAGCAGGCTCGCGGCGGCGGCCGGCAACCGGCCGAGCGCGTCGGCGGAGGCCGCGACGAGCGCGGGGCTCGACGGCAGCACGACCATGGCACTGAGCAGAAGGACCCACGCAACGATCGCCCGGCGAAGGTCGCCGTCTTGCGCGGCCGGCATGCGGGCCACCCGACTCGCGGAGTCGCCCGCAGTGAAGAATCGAACTCGCGCCGCCATCGGCTCGCTCCTTTCGGTAGCCCGGCTTGCTCCGTTGGAGCTCCGTGGCTTTGCGACCCCGCCTCGCGGCGGGTGTGCCTTTTCGCTGGGGCCCTGGGCGCGCTTGCGTGCTTCCGGCCTTCGCTGCCGCGACCCCGCCAAATTGAGGTCGCGGCTATGCCTTGAAGTCTGGGGCTCAGAAGACCTCGGTCGACCCTGACATTCGGGCCAGGACGAGACCGGTACTCCATTTGAATTAGGCCGTTTGGTGGCGCGAGAGGCCTGATCCGACCGTACGGTGTGCGCCCATCCGACGCTGCATGCGTACCTTTGCTACCTGACCGCCGAGCCCTCCAGATCGGACAATTTCATCCTCGGGGGGGTGGGCACGTGCGGGTCAGCGTCATCGGGGCGGGCTATGTCGGTCTCGCGTCCGCGCTCGCGGCTGCGCACACCGGCCACGTCGTCAGCGTCCTCGAGAAGGACGATCAGCGCGTGCGCTTGCTGCGCTCCGGTGTCGATCCCCTCGGTGAGCGCAACTTCACCGAGGTGCTGAGCAGCGCTGGCATCCTCTTCACCGGCGACCCAGCCGTTGCGCTGGCGGACGCCGACGTGATCCTGGTGGCCGTCGGGACGCCGCATCTACCCGGAGGCTCCGCTGATCTCTCGGCCGTGTTCGAGGCCGCAGAGGTGATCGCCGCGCACGCGCCGGAGGCGACCGTGCTGATCCGTTCGACGGTCCCGGTCGGGACCGCGGACCGCCTCCAAGCAGGGCTGCCGTCAGCGAAGGTCGTGTCGAATCCCGAGTTCCTGCGGGAGGGCAGTGCCTTCGGCGATGCGCTCGGACCGGAGCGCATCGTCGCCGGCGGGTCCGCCGACGCCCGCGGCATCATCGACGAGCTCTACGGTCCGATCATCGATCAACGATTCCGGCCGTTCGGCGACGTTGTGCCAAAGAGCGGCCCGGTGCCGGTGTGTTGGATGGATCGGCGCAGCGCGGAGCTCACCAAGTACGCGGCCAATGCGTTCCTCGCAACGAAGCTCAGCTACGTGAACGAGATCGCGAACATTGCCGGCGTGGTGGGCGCCGACATCCGCGCGATCACGCACGCCCTCGGGCTCGATCCGCGCATCGCACCGGCCTACCTCCGTCCCGGCATCGGCTGGGGCGGCGCGTGCTTCCCGAAGGACATCCGCGCGCTGCAGGCCTTCGCGAATGACGAGGGCTACGACTTCACGCTCCTGCGCGCCGTGATCGAGCAGAACAATCAGCAGCTTCACCGATTCTTTGCGCTCCTCGAGCGCGAGTTCGCAGATCGCAGCGACGTTCGCGTCGCGCTCTTCGGTCTCGCGTTCAAGAGCAACACGTCGGATACCCGCGAGTCCCCTGCGATCGCGCTCGCGGGGCTCATGCTTGCGCGCGGCTGGATCGTCACCGCCTACGACCCCGCGGTCCGCCGGGCAGTGCACGACCTTCCGAAGGATCTGCGGCTCGCGCGGACGTCGCAGGCGGCGGCGGTCGGCGCGGACGCGATCGTGATCGCGACGGAGTGGCCGGAGTTCGCGAGCCTCGACCTGCCGTACTTGCGCGCCGTGATGCGCGGCAACGCGCTGTTCGACGGCCGCTGCATCGTCGACCCGGCCGCCGCCACAGCGGCTGGCCTGCGCTACCTCGGCATCTGCGCGCCCGCCCGGGAAACGGTCAGCGACGCCCTGCAGTCGGCCGAGGCCGACGCGTCGGCTAGCTACCCGGAGCCGGTCCGCCTCTAGCCGATCCGCCCAGTAGCCGGCGCAGCGTGCGCCCGGTCCGCGAGAGGTCCGCGTAGTAGTAGAGGAACCCAAGCCAGGCAGCGCGTCGCTGCGAGCGCGTGAGGTCTGCCGACCACAGCAGCCGCCAGTGGACCAGGAGCTTCCGTCTGCTGTTCCGGAGGATGCTGCGCGACTCGTTCCCCGGATGGGAGCGGTATCCGATCACGACCTCGGGGAGGAACACGAGATCGCCCTGCATCGTCAGCCGCAGCCACAAGTTCCAGTCGGCGGCCGGCTCCCGGAACCGGCCGGCGTGCCCAAGGGCCGACCGGCGGATGAGCACGGTGCCGGGCGTCATGATCACGTTGCCGAACGCCATGACCGCGAATGTCGTCGGCTCGCTGGCCGGCCATTCGATCAGCCCGGCTCCGCGCGTACCGCGGCGGCGGGTCTGCCGGTCCATGAGGGCGTCGTTGCGAAGGGGCTGTCCGTTCAGGTCGATCGCCCGCGCCAGGCCATACGCGCCGACGGCGCGCGTGTCGCGTTCGAGCGCAGCGGACAGCCGCTGCAGGGCGTCCGGCTCCCAGAGGTCATCGTCGTCGAGGAAGATGACGAGCTCGGCGTCGTCGAGATGCTCCATGCCGCAGTTCCTCGCCGCCGCGATCCCGCCGTGCGATTGCATGACCACGTGGATCCGTGGGTCGCTCGTTGCCGCCTGCCGGGCGACCTCGACCGTGCGATCGGCCGAGCCGTCATCCACCAACACAAGCCGCCAGTTATGGAGCGTCTGCGCCTGGACCGCCGCGATCGTGATGGGCAGGAGCTGCTCGCGGTTGAACGTCGGGACGACGATGCCGACGGTCATGGTCGGGCCGCCGAGTGCCTGCGGTGTGCGGCGACGGCGAATGCAACACCCATGACCGCCCAGAGCTCGCGCCAATGGAGCGTGTCGA
>DATCOR010000023.1:0-6131 GCA_036564585.1 Candidatus Limnocylindria bacterium
AACGAAGCATGCCTCGTGCCAGCGACAATGAACGGATGCGCATCACCCGCTGCCCGCGCTGCCGCGCCGAGGACATCACCGCCGATGCGCATCCAGCACGGATCTTGAGCAATGGCGTCGACGTCCGCGTCTTCGTATGCCGGAGCTGCTACCGACCGACGGAGCTCGAGTACCGCATCGCGTGCGAGACGACCGGCGCGACGTATCGAGCGCTTCCGATCCGCGACGCGCTGCGCGCGCTGCACGACTTCTACCTGGCGCGGCTCGCGGAGGTCGACGACCCGGATGTGCTGCTGGAGGACGACGCGCGTGTCGCCGCCGGAGTGCCGATCCGCGCCGCGCTCGCGGATGTCGACCGCCGGCTCGCGATCGCGCCGGTGGCCGGGAGTGACGCCTAGACTTCACGCGTGACGAGTGTCCGGCCCGATCTGGGGCTCCTGTGGCCGTCGTACACGCTGTTCCCGCTCGCCGGCCTCGCGGTGCTCGTCGGCGGGGTCGCCGGTCACGACGGCGTCATGACGAGCATCGGCATCGGGCTTCTCGCCCTGAATGCGCTCACCGTCCTCAACTACGCGTACTTCACCGAGCTTCGCATCGAAGGCGACGAGCTCGTCTACCGGACGCTCTTCGGAACGCATCGGGAGAGCGTCGCGATCGGCTCGCTACAGCGTGTGGACGCGAAACGCTATCCAGGCGCGCACTCCGGCGTCTCGGCGCCGCACTTCGTCGCGCGCGGCCGAGCGACGACGGTGAAGGTGAACACGAAGTCCTATCGCCTTCGCGACTTCGAGCAGCTCATCGCGACCCTGCGGATCGCGAACGCGCGGTTCGAGCTCGATCCGTTCTGGTCGAAGGTCGCAAGCGGCGAGGACGTGACGAAAGAGGTCGCCCTCACCCCGCGGTCCCGGTGGTGAGCTAGGCCCCGACGCCGAGCTGGCGATGTTCGATCGCGGTGCACCGATCCCACACGACCCGGATGCCCATCGAC
Organism: Candidatus Limnocylindria bacterium; assembly: GCA_036564585.1. GTDB lineage: Bacteria > Chloroflexota > Limnocylindria > P2-11E > P2-11E > UBA4735. The sequence continues at coordinate 989 of DATCOR010000023.1, forward strand.
TCGGCGCGCCGGGCGGCGTCCTGATTGCCGAGGCCGAGCTGGAACCACAATGCGCGCATGCCGCTGGCAAGCGCGTCGTCCACGACACCGTCGAGGAACTCGCCCCGGCGGAAGACGTCGACGAAGTCGATCTGCTCGGCCGTGGGGATGTCCACGAGCCGGTCGTACGAGCGCTCGCCTTCGACCGTCGCGCCGCGCAGCTGCGGGTTCACCGGGATGATCCGGTAGCCGTGGCGGCGAAGGTATGCGGAGACGGAATTGCTCGGGCGGTCGGGCTTGGCGGAGTAGCCCACCACCGCGATGGTCCGGGCGGACCGGAGGAGCGACCGCGCGAGGTCAGGCTCATTCATTTTCGCATGTCCGGCGCGTCACGAACAGTCTTGTCCACCGCTCGGGGCGCAGGATAATCGTGACGACATGCCACCCCGTGCACCCGTCGTCTGGACGACCACCGCGGTCCGCAGTGAGCGCTTCCGCCAGCGGATCGACGAGCGCCATCGCGAGCTCTCCGTCCAGGCGAAGGCCCGTGGACGAGGCTACCGGCGTTCGCGCGCCGCGGCCGGAAGCGACGAGGCGATCCGGCTGCGGGCCGACTTCCTCGCGGCGCTCGGCCGGCTGACCACGTTCGAGACGGCAAGCGTACGGCTCGCGCGATGCCGCTACGAAGCGCAGCTCACGGTCCATGCCGACGATCTCTCGCGTGACTACTTCGAGCTCTGGCAGCTCATCGCGAGGCGCGGCAGCGAACAAGCCGACCTCGATGCCCGCGGCGGAGAGCGGCTCGACTACTTCGCGACGCAGCTCGGTCGGCTCGAGGGCCTCGCCGACGCGCTCATCCTGGCCGGCCGGAACGTGCGGCTGTTCCCGTTGCCGCCGATGCCCTGGATGGTCGTGAACTAGCGCGCCGCATCGCCGTGGGGCCTGGGGGATTCGAACCTCCGACCCGCTGCGTGTAAAGCAGCTGCTCTGACCGCTGAGCTAAGGCCCCGCGACAGAGGATATGGGCCGGCCCGCGGAACTTTCCGGCCGCCGCGCCGTTCCAGCGATATGGGCTGCCGATTCGCGGGCCTCGCCGTGGTCGTGTTGGTCGCCGCAGCGTGCGGCGACCTGGCGTCGGGCGTTGGCGCGCCCGGCACGCCGACCGCGCGGCCGGTCGCATCGGCGACGGCGATCAGCGCGACGGTCCAGCCGGTCACCCCGGCGCCGAGTGGCGCGCCGACCCCGACCCCCGTCAGCACGCCGGTGCCGACGCCGTCGCCCACGATCGCGCCTGCCGGATCCGGCGCGCTCACGCTGGCGCAGCTGAAGTACCGGGTCGTCGACCGGTTCGGTCGGCTTTGGTATTGCGACCCCGACTTCTATCCCGTCGCGCGCGCCGACCAGGACTCGCTCGCCGAGTCACGCTTCGCCGAGATCCAGAACGACACTGCGACGTTCGCCGCGATCCTCGCGCATCTCGGCTACCCAGCGAGCAACGCCTACACGCATGCGCAGAAGCTCGCCATCTACACGGACTGGAAGATGCTCGGCGCGCTCCGGCTCGATCCGGCCGGCGCTGCGTACCACTTCGCCGCGCGCTTCACGCCCGATGAGAAGACCGGATCGCTCGTCGACGGCACCGTCGACGGGCGCGGCCAGATCGCGGTCGCATCACAGACGCCCAGCGGGCCACCACCGTGTCCCATCTGCCTCGCCCGCGGCACGCGCATCGCGACGCCGAGCGGTGCGATCGCGGTCGAGGACCTACGCGAAGGGATGGCCGTCTGGACGGCGGATCCGTCCGGCGCGCGCATCGCGGCGGTCGTGAGCCTGACCGGAAGCATGACCGCGCCGGCGGATCACACGGTCGTGCATCTTGTGCTCGGCGACGGGCGCGAGCTCTTCGCCTCGCCCGGCCATCCGCTTGCCGACGGACGGCTCCTCGGCTCGATCACGCCAGGTGACGTGGTCGACGGCGGGGTCGTCCTGCGCGCCGACCGGGTGCCGTACGAGTCGGGCACGACGTTCGATCTGCTGCCCTCCGGACCCACTGGTGTCTATTGGGCTGACGGGATACCGCTTGCCAGCACGCTCGGGCGATAGCGGTTGGTCGCTCGCCCTCTAATACAGTTGCGTCGCCGCTTCCGCCTAACACCGTGCGAAGGAGTGCCTTCTGCGCATTCTGGCCATCGAGGACGATCCCGCCACCCGTGAGATGTACGCGCGCATGCTCAAAGACGAAGGGCATGACGCGATCCTCGCGGCCGATGGCGTCGAAGGGCTTCAGCTCCTCGACCCAAAGCCGGACTTGGTCATTCTCGACCTGGCACTTCCCGGGATGGATGGGTACGAGGTCCTGCAGACGATGAAGGCCGACCCCACGACGGATAGCATCCCGGTGCTCGTGGTATCGGCCAAGCGCTTCGAAGCGCCGGCCCAGGGGGGCGCTGTCGTCGCCTCGCTGCAAAAGCCGTTCGACCTTCCACTGCTGCCCGCGATGCTCGCGCTCGTCGGAGCTGACCGCTCTCCCTAGCCGCTGACGCCGTGCGCCGCGACCGCGAGCGTCAGCAGCGCAGTGAAGATCAGGAGCAGGGCCCCGATCACGTCGATCGCGCTCCATGGTGGTCTTGGCAGGCGGAGCCGCGCGTCGACCGTCCAGTCGTCGACCGCGAGCTCTCCACCGAAGAACGCGAAGAACGCCAGCGCGAATGCGACGGCCGGCAGGCCGAAGAAGAGGACCAGCCCGATGGCGGGTTCGGGGCGACCGGCCGGTCCCAGAGCCGCGACGATCGCGTCGAGTGGCCGGCCCACGCCCACCACCTGCAGCGCGGCTCCGATCCACAGCGCGGCCGCCGGCGCGGCAAGGAACGGTACCGGGACGAGGAGCCATGGCGACGCATCCCAGCGCAGATGCACGTACCGATGATGGGGCACGGTGCGTGCTTCCACCTCATGCATCAGCCGACCGCTCCGGAATAGCCAGCTCGCCGAGCTCCTCGCGCGCGCCGCCGAGGCGAGCGAGGGCAACAAGCAGCGCGCGTTCCGGCGCGCGGCGCGCCGCGCGCTCCTGTGGCCGATCGAGGCCGCCGACCTCGTCGCCGAAGGCCGGTCCCTCACCGAGCTCGTCGCGGTCGGTCCGTTCGTCGGCCGGCAGATCCACGAGTGGCTCCGCGAGCCGCCCATCGTTCCCGATGCGCCGCCGTCGCGCCGCGGCTTCATCAGCTACGCGGAGGCCAAAGAGGTCGTCTCGCAACACCCCGAGTGGGAACACGGCCTCCGCGGCGATCTGCAGATGCACACGACGTACACCGACGGCGGTGGGACGATCGGCGAGATGGTCGAGGCGGCCGAGCCGCTCGGCTACAGGTACATCGCCCTCACCGACCACTCGCAGCAGCTCAAGATCGCGAAGGGCATGGATGAGGCGGGCTTCGCGGTCCAGGATCGCGAGATCGCGGCGACGAACGCCGCACTCGGCGTCGCCGGGAAGAGCCTTCGCGTGCTGCGCGGCATCGAGATGAACATCTCGACCGACGGGGCGGGGGATATGGACGAAGCGTTCCTGGCCGATCGCGATATCGTGCTCGGCGCATTCCACGGCCAGCTGCGGAAGACGGAGGACCAGACCGACCGCTACCTCAAAGCGCTCGCGAATCGCACGGTCGACGTGCATGCGCATCCGCGCGGCCGCATCTGGAATTTCCGGCTCGGCCTCACCGCCGACTGGCGGCGCATCATCGAACGCGCGACCGAGCTCGACAAGGCAATGGAGATCGACGCGTACCCGGACCGTCAGGACCTCAACGTCGAGCTGCTTCGCCTCGCCGCGGAGACCGGCTGTCGCATCTCGATCGGCACCGACGCGCACACACCGAGCGAGCTGTTCGTCGTCTGGATCGGCGTGAGTGCCGCGATCATGGCCGGCCTCCGGCGTGAGCAGATCCTGAACTATCTGAGCGCAGATGAGCTCTCGGCCTGGGTGTCGCGCCGCCGCGCCCGTGCGTGAACGGTCCTCCGGGCGTGGATGACGCTTCCGCCATCGGTCGGTTTGCGGTGCCCTGGCAATGCAGGCCGCGAGAGCGCATCCTTAAGGTCGATTCGAGAGGAGACACCATGTCGCGACGTACCGGATCCCGAGCCCGACTCAAAGCTGCGCGCCGCCGCGCGAAGAACCCCGACGTGAAGAAGAAGAAGCCGATCGACCGCAACGCGAGCCCGTCCTTCGCGACCTCCCCCGCCCGCTAGGCCGCTTTCCGCCGCACGGCTCGAACGAACCGTGTCTCGCTGTCTGACCAGGTCGGCAGCGAGCGGGCGCGAAGGATCGCTCGGCGTGCGAGCTTCTGGCGCGCGCGGTCGTTGATGAGCAGGTTCGTCAGCGCTGCCGCGAGCGGCACGACCCGACGGGGCGCGACGAGGACGGCTGCGCCGCCGGTGACTTCGCGGATCGCCGGGATGTCGCACGCGACGATGGGCAGACCGTGGGCAAGCGCCTCGACGAGCACGATGGGATAGCCCTCGCGGACCGACGGCAGGGCGAAGATCGAAGCGGCTTCGTACCGACGCCTCACCGCCGAGCGCCCGAGCGTCCCGTAAACCCGGAGCCGTGCTCCAAGCCCGCCGGCGGCGATCGCTTGGCGCACGTGTGCCGCATACGCGGCGTCGGGCATGTCGCCCACCAGATCGAGCGTGACCTCGGGGAGCCGCGCGACGGCCGCCACGAGCGTGTGGATCCCCTTCGCCGGCGTCCAGTTCGCGATGCAGAGGATCGTGCGACCGCGGTTCGGGTGCTGGGGCTCCAAGCGCTCGAGCCCGGGCGAGACCACCACGATCGTGCGCCGGTCGATGCCGCCGCTGACCAGCTCGTCAGCGAGAGCCCGGCTCACTGCGATCACGCGATCCGCCCGACGCGCGAGCGGGATCGCGCCGTGCCGCATGTGCGCGAGCGCGATGATCTCGCAGCCGCGCGCGCGAAGGCCGGCGAGGTGCGGGATCGCGAGGGCGGCGGTGATGGTGTCGACGAGCACCACCGGCGCCCGGAGCTCGCCGAGGCGGGCGGCGTCGCGGCGATCGCCGAGCACGACGGTCGTGACGCGAAGGCCGGCGCGCCGGAGCGCCGCGAGCATGCGCCGGTTGTAGAGGTTGCCTCCTGTACGCCGCCGCGGAT
>DATCOR010000030.1:0-30020 GCA_036564585.1 Candidatus Limnocylindria bacterium
GTCGCGGCTCGTGGGCGCGCCTCCCGGTTATGTCGGGTACGACGAGGGCGGGCAGCTCACCGAAGCGGTGCGTCGCAGGCCATACACCGTTCTGCTGCTCGATGAGATCGAGAAGGCCGAGCGCGCCGCCGACTTCGCGAAGGCGGCGGAGCTCAAGTACGCCACGCTGGCGCAGCTCGAGAAAGACGTCGCCGCGGGCGAGCTGAAGCTCGCCGAGCTCCAGCAGCGCCACAAGATGGTCACCGAGGAGGTGACCCCCGAGGACATCGCGGAGATCGTCGGCAAGTGGACCGGCATCCCGGTCACGAAGCTCCTCGAGGGCGAGGTCGGCAAGCTTCTCAAGATGGAGGAGCGGCTGCACGAGCGCATCGTCGGTCAGGACGAGGCCGTGACCGCCGTGGCCAACGCCGTCCGCCGGGCGCGCGCGGGCATGCAGGACCCGAACCGGCCCCTCGGCTCGTTCCTGTTCCTCGGCCCCACCGGTGTCGGCAAGACCCTGCTCGCGAAGGCGCTCGCCGAGTTCCTGTTCGACGACGAGAAGGCGATGGTCCGCCTCGACATGAGCGAGTACATGGAGAAGCACACGGTGTCGCGGCTCGTGGGCGCGCCTCCCGGTTATGTCGGGTACGACGAGGGCGGGCAGCTCACCGAAGCGGTGCGTCGCAGGCCATACACCGTTCTGCTGCTCGATGAGATCGAGAAGGCTCATCAGGACGTGTTCAACGTCCTGCTGCAGATCCTCGATGACGGTCGGCTCACCGACGGTCAGGGCCGGACGGTGGACTTCAAGAACGTCGTGATCATCATGACCAGCAACGTGGGCTCGACCTTCATCAGCGAGCTCGCCGGGAAGAACGAGGAGCTGATGCGCAAGCACGTCATGGATGCGCTGCGCGGGCAGTTCCGTCCGGAGTTCCTCAACCGCGTCGACGAGATCGTGATCTTCCACGGACTCGTCGAGAAGCAGCTCGAGACGATCGTCGAGCTCGAGACGAAGGCCCTCGCGAAGCGGCTGGCCGAGCGGAAGATCGCGCTCGAGCTCACGCCGGCCGCGAAGGCGCTCATCGCGAAGGAGGGCTTCGACCCCGCGTACGGGGCACGCCCGATCCGTCGGACGATCCAGCGGCTGATCCTCGACCCGCTCGCCCAGAAGGTGCTCTCCGGCGAATACAAGGAGGGCGACACCGTCTTCGTCGACGCCGAGAACGGCTCGGTCCAGTTCTGGACCGAGGAGTTCGCCGACCAGAAGGCGAAGGAGCGCAAGAAGCGCGGGGAGCCGGTCGGCGCGCTGAACTAGCTCGAGGGCCGGCCGGCGGGCTCGCTCGCCGCCGGGAAGCGGGGCGGCAGTTCCGTCCGAAGGGACATGAGCGTCCGGACCGTATACCAGCTCATGATCGCCACTGATGCGATGAACACGATGACGCCGGCCGCGATCGCGGCGGACAGGGCCAGTCCGATGCGCGCGCCGGCGACCGCACCGAACACCGCGGCGATGAACGCGACGACCGTTCCCACCATGCCGGGCGTGGTCACGAAGCCGTGCAGGAACTGGTTTGACCGTGGGTTGGCGGCAAATGTGCGTATGAGGCCGGACACGTCATCCGAGGCCCCGGTCACGAAGTACGGCTCGATATCGGGCGCGAGCTCCATATAGGCGTGGCGAAGTCGGTTCATCCCCACCACCCAGAACACGTCCTCACGGTTCACCTGGACGAGGCGGATGAACGTGGTCACACCCACGAAGAGCACCACCGGCAATAGAAGCACTGCGAACAGCGAGAAGTTCTCGCCGAACGACGTGGCCTGAGCCACCAGCGCGAGCGCGACGGTCGCGCCAGAGAGCACCGACAGGAACATCGCCGAGCGGCTGAACGCTTCGTTCCAGCTCATCGAGCGTGTCGCGAGCAAGCTCCAATGCTCCGTCGTCAGCATCTGGAGTCGCAGCGCGGCGGGGAGCGCCGCGCGATCGCCGGCGCCCATGGGGGTCGTCGGCAGCTGCGGTTCGGTCTGACCCGGGAATCGATCGAAGCTCGTGACGCCCTCCTCTCCGAACCCGCCGTCGGCAGCGGGAGGCTAGTAGCGGGCCCACGCCCGAGTCAATCGCGGGCCGCGGCGTTCAATAGGGCGATGCTGCGTGGCGCCTTCGCGGTCGGGCTGACCTGTCTCGTCGTCGCCTGTGCCGGGGCGCGCGAGGGAGCGCAGTCTGGTCCCCGGACGGCGGTTCCGTCGCAAGCCCCCAGTAAGACCATCGTGCTCGCGCCGACCCCGACCGCGACAGCGTCGCCTCCCTCGGTCGCGGCGCTCATCGCGCAGATCGACCCGAACAAGCTCAACGATCATCTCGTCGCGCTCACGAGCGTCGTGTCGCGCGACGTGCACCACCCCGGACATGCGAAGGCGCTTGCGTACCTGAAAGAGCAGCTTGGCGCGATGGGCGTGCAGGTCGAGTCGTATCGGAACGTCTATCAGGGCATCGCGCTAGAGAGCCTGCTCGTCACGATCGATCCGCTGAATGCAGCGCCGACGGCCGGCTGGGTGATGATCTGCGCGCACTACGACTCGATCTCGAACCGTTCGCCGAACTGGAACCCGAGCACCACAGCGGCCCCGGGCGCGGACGACAACGCGACCGGCACCGCGGCGCTCCTCGAGTACGCGCGGATCCTGTCGCAGAACCGCGCGAGCCTCACGCATCGTGTGGTCCTCGCGTTCTTCGACGGGGAGGAGCTCTTCTTCAAGGGCAGCGGCGCGTACGTCACGACGTTGACCAAGCCGTACCCGTACAGCGCGGTCATCAACATCGACATGGTCGGGTTCAACCCGATCATCGATCGGCTCGATCTCATCTGGTACACGAACGCCTCGGCCGGGCTCCGCGACAGGGTGGCCGCGGCCAACGACCGCTACGCGATCGGGATCGACCCCTTGAACGCGCAGTTCGCCGGCGACGGCAACACGATCCTCGATGCCGCGCCGTTCGGCCTCGCGGGCATGCCGGCCATCGCGCTCGTCCAGCGCTACGGCGAGAACGACGCGACGTTCCCCGGCAACTACACGTTCCATACCGTGAACGACACGCCGGCGAAGGTCTCGAACCGCCGCTTATGGCTGAAGGCCGCGAAGCTCGCCCTCGCCGCGGCGCTCGATCTCGCGACGGTTCCCTAGAGCTCGCCCTCCGCCCATCGGTCGGTAGATACGACGATCGTGACCGGGCCATCGGCGTCGATCTGCACGCGCATCGCTGCGCCGAACACGCCTGTCGCGACGGTCAGCCCGTTCGCGCGGAGCACGCCGCAGAACGCCTCGTAGAGCCGGCGGCCGACGTCCGGCGGCGCGGCGGACATGAAGTCGGGGCGGCGGCCCTGCCGCACATCGCCATAGAGCGTGAACTGCGGGACCGCGAGGACGCTGCCGTTCGCCTGCATGACGGTGTGCTGCAGCTTTCCGGACCCGTCGTCGAAGATCCGCAGACCCGCGACCTTCGCCCCGAGTCGCTCGCCATCGATCGCGGTGTCCTTCGCGCCGACGCCAAGGAGCACCACCAGACCGTGGCCAATGGATCCGGCGCGCTCACCGTCGACCTCGACCGACGCGGCGCGCACGCGCTGCACGACGGCGCGCGTTAGAAGGTCACTCCAGCATCCAGGGGTTGTCGCCGCGGACCACCGCGTCGACCTCGCTCGCGCCGAGGTGACCGGGGGCCCAGACCGTGCGGCTCAAGCCCAGCGGAAGGCGCGTGATGTACGTGACCTTCCCGAAGCGGTAACCGTGCTGGAACAGGAACGTCTTGCCGTCGATCTCGATGAGCTGTCGGCGATCCGTCGAGGCGGTGGGCACGCGAACGAGCCTAAGCGAAGGGCCTGATCAGTCGGGCGGAAGGCCTGGATCGGCAGGATCGTTGGTCGCGGCACCGAACGGGTCGGCCTCGGCCAGGAGTACCGGGCCGCTCGTCGTCGCCCTCGCGCTGGTCGTGGGGCCGCCGCCACCGGCGAGTGCGATGGCGACGACCATCGCGAGCACGATCGCTCTCATGAGCCTCATCTGCACCACGCTCCCCATTGTCGGCACCCGCCGGAGTTCGGTATCGTGCGTTGCGATTATGAGGACTGTACCCAACGCGTCAATGCGGACGGGCGCCTCGTCGGTGTCGAATGTGGGTCAGACCCTCGGCGAGAGAGTGCGTACTGCTCGACGTGAGGCGGGATTGAGCCAGGCGCAGCTTGCGGGCGAGGAGCTCACGAAGGGATTCATCAGCCAGATCGAGTCCGGCCTGGTACGTCCGTCCATCCGTTCGCTTCAATACATGGCGTCGAAGCTCGGGCGGTCGCTCGACTACTTCATCGCGGATGAACCGCTCGCAGCCACCAAGCGCGTCACGTTCCACCGACTCGCGGCCGAGGCCGCGTCGGAGCGATCCGACTGGCGTGCCGCCGAAGAGGAATCGACCGCCGGTCTCGCGGTCGCGACCGAATCGGCCGAGCGCGCGGGCTTCCTCCGACTGCTCGCGAGCGCCTCCCTGAATCAGGGCCGCCGCGAGGAGGCGTTCGATCGCGTGACCGAGGGCCTTGCGCTCGTGGACGTCGCGAAGCAGCCGCTCGATGTCGCGCGGCTCCTGTACGTGCGCGGCCTCGCATACGGCGACGCCGGTCAGCTCGTCGCATCGACCGAGGCGTTCGAGACCGTGCGGGACATCGTCGAGCGCTACGAGATCCTCGACCCTCGCCTGCGCGCACGCGTCGCCGTGGCGCTCGGAACGACATACCGGCGGCTCGGACGAACGACGAAGGCGATCGCGTCCTATGAGGTCGCGCTCGCCACAGCATCGCGCGCGAACGAGCTGAAGCTCGCGGCGCAGGGATTCATGGGCATCGCGGTCTCGCACTACGACGCCGGCGATCTCGACGCGGCGATCTCGAGCTACGAGCGCGCGCTCGAGCTCTTCGAACGCATCGCCGATACGACCTTCGAGCTGCATGTCCGCCAGTCGCTCGCCTCCATCCATTTCCAACAGGGCCACGTCGGGCAGGCCCGCGAGCTCGCGGATCGCACGATCGCCCGGGCCACCGAGGTGGGGGACGAGCACGGCGGCGCGATCGCGCAGGTCGTTCGCGCGCGCGTGCTGCTGAGCGATGGCGACGCCGCCGGCGCGAAGCGCATGGCGAAGCACGCGGAGCGCGCGCTCGGCGCGGTGGGCGATCAGATCCAGCGGGCCCACGCCCTGCGCGTCGTCGCGGCCGCGTGCGAGGCCCGTGGCGAGACCGCCGATGGGGATCGCGCGTTCAAACAGGCGATCGATCTGCTCTCGGCGATCGACGACCGCGCCGACCTGTCGATCGCCGCGTCGGAATACTCGAAGGTCCTTCGGGCCCGCGGCTCGATCGACGAGGCGTTCGCGATGCTGGAGCTCGCGCAGACCCGGCGCTAGGTAGCATCGGCGCGTGCCCCGTGAATACGCGTCCGAAGAGAACGCGCGTGTTGCCGACCTGCTCGACGAGATCGGCGATCTGCTCGAGCTGAAGGGCGAGAACGTCTTCCGCGCGGTCACATACCGCGCGGCGGCACGCGAGATCCGCGACCTACGCGAGCCCATCCGCACGATCTACGAGGCCGGGCATCTCGCGACGATCCCGAAGGTCGGCGCGTCGGTCGGCGAGGCGATCGCGCAATACCTGCAGGGCGGGAAGGCGAAGCGCCACGAGGAGCTGAAGGCCGCCGTACCCGAGGGCCTCCTGACGCTGCTTCGCGTGAAAGGCGTCGGGCCCGCGACGGCCCGCCTGATCAACCAGCACCTCAAGATCACCACGATCGACGAGCTCGAGACCGCCGCGAAGGACGGTCGCCTCCGGACGCTGCCGAAGATCCAGGCGAAGACGGAGGAGAACATCCTCAAGTCGATCGCGTCGCTTCGCCAGCGGACCGGACGGTCGCTGATCAACTTCGCCCGCTCGGCGGCCGACCGCATGGTCGCGTATCTGCGCGAGAGCGCGAACGTCGGCGAGATCTCGGTCTGCGGCAGCCTGCGCCGATGGAAGGAGACGATCGGCGACATCGATCTGCTCGTCGCGAGCGAACAGGCCGGCCCGATCATGGCCGCGTTCACTAGCGCCCCGAACGTCGAGCGGATCCTCGCGCAGGGCGACACGAAATCGTCGGTCATCGTCGAGCGCGGACTGCAGATCGATCTTCGCGTCGTCCCGGCCGCCGCCTGGGGCGCGGCGCTCCTCTACTTCACCGGATCGAAGGAGCACAACGTTCGGCTGCGCGGCTTCGCCCTGCGGAAGAAGCTCCTGCTCAACGAGTACGGGCTTTATCGCGTCGGCGAGGAGAAGAGCGGGACTCCCGTCGCGTCACGCACGGAAGAGGACATCTACGCCGCGCTCGGGATGGACTGGATCCCGCCCGAGCTGCGCGAGGATCACGGCGAGATCGACGCCGCACTGGCCCACACGCTGCCGGCGCTCGTCACGGTCGGTGACCTCAAGGGCGATCTGCACACGCATTCGGACTGGACCGATGGTCGCGACACGCTGGCCGACATGGTCCGTCGCGCGCGCGACAAGGGTTACGAGTACGTCGCGGTCACCGACCACTCCGTCGGGCTCGGGATGACGAACGGCCTGAACCTCGAGCGCATCGCGGCCCGCAACAAGGTCATCGCGAAGCTGAATCAGGAGCTCGCGCCGTTCCGGATACTCATCGGCACCGAGATCGAGATCCGTGCCGACGGTCGGCTCGATTACCCGGATGACGTGCTCGCCGGATTCGAGGTCGTGACCGCGTCGATCCATTCGGCTTTCAATCAACCCCGCGAGCAGATCACTGGTCGGCTCGTCGGGGCGATGAAGCATCCCCTCGTCACCGCGATCTCGCATCCGACCGGCCGTCTTCTGGAGCGACGCGACCCGTACGACGTGGACCTCGACGCGGTCATCGCCGCGGCGGTCACAACGGGGACCCGGCTCGAGGTGAACGGCGGGCCGGAGCGCCTCGACCTGCCGGACTGGGCCGTCCGCAAGGCGGTGGAGAAGGGCGCGACGCTCGTCATCGACTCTGACGCGCACGCGATCGAGGAGCTCGACTGGACGGTCTACGGCGCGGCGACGGCGCGGCGCGGGTGGGCGACCGCCGATCGCGTCGGGAACACCCGTAGTCTCGACGCCGTACTGCGGCGCAAGGTGCTGTGAGCGCGAAGCGATTCATCGTGCGCGGTCGCGTGCAGGGCGTGAATTTCCGCGCGACCGCGGCCCAATACGCGCTGCGGCTCGGGCTCCGCGGGCGGATCTGGAATCGCGAAGACGGCGCGGTCGAGGCGGAAGCGGTCGGCTCGGACGATGCGCTCACCAAGTTCGAGGCGTGGCTGCATCGCGGGCCGTCGTACGCGACCGTCGACTCGGTGGAGGCGGAGGCGCTTGCTCGTGAGCCGCGGCACGGCGGCTTCGCGATCGGCTAACGCCGGCGGCGTTTCGGCTTCGGGAGGTACTTCGCGCGGCGCCGCTCGCGGACCCACGCGGCCTCGAGCGGCGGCAGCCACCCGACGTAGATGTACACGAGGAGCGCGAGGTCGAAGCCGAATGCGAGCGCGATGAGGACGAACGGCGCCTTCGCCATCAGGAACACCGTCGCGATGATGAGCGTGATCACGTTGATCCAGAACGCCCACGGACGTGCGGTGTGCTCGGCGGGCGCGACCCCGCGCACCGGCAGGTAATACCAGATGATGTTCGCGACGAGCGCGATCCCAAGCGCGATCACCGCTGGCCAGTAGAAGCGGGATTCGCTGTTGAACGGCTCGATGAAACGGTGGGCGAAATGCCCAAGGTCGAATGGCACGGGCTTCGTATACTACCGGCGAATCCCGACGACGCCTCAGGTGATGGAGACGCATGCGCGCACTGCTTTCCGTTGATGACAAGACTGGACTGATAGCGCTCGCCCGCGGCTTACAGGAGCTCGGGTGGGAGCTCGTCGCGACCGACGGAACCCGTGCCGCACTGGCCGCGGAGGGCATCACGTCCCGCTCGGTCGAGGACGTCACGGGATCGCCGACGCTCCTGGATGGGCGGGTCAAGACGCTCCATCCGAAGATCCACGGCGCGATCCTCGCGCGACGTGGGAATGAGACGCACATGAGCGAGCTCAAGGCGCAGGCCATCGAGCCGATCGACCTGGTCGCCGCGAACCTCTATCCGTTCCGCGAGGCCGCGGCCTCCGGAGCATCGGGTGATGCGCTGCTCGAGAAGATCGACATCGGCGGCGTGACCTTGCTCCGTGCCGCCGCGAAGAACCACTCCGATGTCATCGTCCTCTCGCGCCCGGAGCGCTATGGGCCGGTGCTCGAGGAGCTTCGTGAGCGTGGCTCGATCTCGGTCGAAACCCGGCGGCAGCTCGCGGCCGAGGCGTTCTCGCACACCGCGGCGTACGACGCGGCGATCGCGGCGCAGGTCGCGACCGATGCGGGGGTCCAGTTCCCCGATGAGATGACGCTGTCGCTGCGCAAGATCCGGGACCTGCGGTACGGCGAGAACCCGCACCAGCAGGCGGCGTTCTACGCGGTCCGCGGCGAATCCGGCGCGATGACGACGATGGAGCAGCTCCACGGCAAGGCGACGAGCTTCAACAACATGCTCGACATCAACGCCGCGTGGCGGATCGCGTCGGACTTCACGCAGCCGACCGCGGCGATCGTGAAGCACCAGAACCCGTGCGGCATCGCGTCCGACGTCGACATCGCGAAGGCGTACCGAAGCGCATTCCTCTGCGACTCGGTGTCCGCGTTCGGCGGCATCGTGGCCCTGAACCGCCCGGTGACGCGCGAGCTCGCGGATGCGCTCCGCGACACGTTCTACGAGGCGATCATCGCACCGGCGTACGCGGAGGACGCGATCCTGATCCTGAAGGAGCGCAAGAACCTCGAGATCTTCGCCGTCCGAGGCTGGGTGCCGCACCCGCGCGGACGGCACGGCGACGGGATGCTCGACTTCAAGCGCGTGTCCGGCGGCATGCTCGTACAGACGCCTGATGAGTCGGTCGCCGACGAGTCGAACTTCAAGGTCGTCACCGAACGCCAGCCGACCCTCGAGGAGCTCACCGACCTCATCTTCTCGTGGCGTTGCGTGCGCCACGTCACGTCGAACGGGATCGTGCTCGCGAAGAACCTGATGAGCGTGGGCATCGGGCCGGGCCAGCTCTCACGCGTCGTCGCGGTCGAAGTGGCCGTCCGCAAGGCCGGCGAGAACGCGCGTCTCGCGGTCATGTCGTCGGACGCGTACTTCCCGTTCCCGGACGGGATCGAGGTGGCAGCCCGCGCCGGCGTCACCGCCATCATCCAGCCAGGCGGCTCGATGCGCGATCAGATGATGATCGACACCGCGAACCGCCACCGCATGGCGATGCTGTTCACCGGACGGCGCCACTTCAAGCACTAGGCGCACACCAAGTCCTGCTCGTCCGATCACGATCGACGACCGTACGCATACCCGACGTAGAACAAGAGCGCCGCGAAGAGAAAGATCGGGATCGAACTCAGGAGAGCGGACCCGATGATGCCGACGCCACGCGAATCGCTCTGGATGCTGAGCGTGATCTTCTTGTCCACCGGTTGCGTCGCGTTGTAGTCGAGGATGACCTTCTGGAACGTGCCGCCATCGTTCGACCCGATGATCGCGGTCTCGCGCGTCCCGTCGAGCTGGTCGATCGTCGCAGTGTCTCCGGTCACCACCACCGACTTCACCTGACCGGACTGGATCTCGGAAACGGCCCGCGCGTACGAGACGATTTGGGCCGATGGGCTCTGGGCGCGATACGCATAGAGGATCGCAACGCCGGCGACGATCAGGAGCAGCGTGAGAACCGCGATCCGGATGACGCTGGACTCCAGCGATCGGCCCGGCTGGCGGCGCGCGGTCGACAGTGGAGTAACGCTCTTGCCGCAGTAACGGCACAGGATCGCGGCGTCTTGGATCTGTTCGGCGCAATACGGGCACGCGCGCACGGCGCGATTATCCCCCGTGGTCGGTTACGCGAGCTCCAGGTACCGGAACGCCTCCGCCTTCTCGAGGCCCCAGGCCTTCCCGGTGGCCGCCGCGAAGGCGTGCATGCGCTCGGCGAGGCGCTTGAAGTCGCCGATCTGGCTCTCGTGCGCCTGCAGCGCGTGGATCTTCGTCTTCATTGAGGACGAGATGTCGAACCACACGTTCGGCTCGGCGGTGCCGAACATGAGCACCCGGGACACCCGGTGATGCACGAGCCCGTCGGTGAGCTGCTCGGGAAAGAACAGGTGATCGCGCGCGGCGATGACGCCGTCGAGCGCGGCCCAGCCGGCGACCCGATGATCCGGATGCATCTGGTAGGTACGCCACGGGTCGGGGCAGAAGACGAGATCCGGCTTGTGGATCCGGATCTGCTTGCAGACCTCACCGCGGAGGGCCATCGAGACCTCGGTCTCCCCGTCATCGTGGCGCAGGAACACGAACTCCGACGCGCCCGCGCGACGGCCGGCCTCCTGCTGCTCCTTCTCGCGGATCGCGGCGATGCGCTCGGGCGTCATCTTCGCGTCGTGGGTGCCCTTGTTCCCGCTCGTGATGAGGCAATACGACACGTGGACGCCCTTCTGCGTCCACAGGCCGATCGTGCCCGAGCAGCCGAAGTCCACGTCATCCGGATGCGCGAAGATCGCCATCGCGCGGCGCGGGAGCTCGAATGCGTCCGCCATCAGACCTCCACCGGCTGCATGAGATCCGCGTACAGCGCGGCGATCTCCTCGCCGACGCGGCGCCATGAATATGCCTTGGCTCGCTCGCGCGCGCCGGCCGCCAGCCGAACGCGCAGGCCCTGGTCGAGCAGCAGCCGGGCGATCCCCTCGGCAAGCGCAGCGTCATCGCCCGCCGGCACGAGCAGGCCGGAGACGTCGTTCTCGATGACCGTCTGGAGGCCGCCGACGCGCGTGCCCACGACCGGCGTCGCGCAGGCCATCGACTCCAGCGCCACGAGTCCGAACGATTCGGTGAGCGACGGCACGGCGCAGAGATCCGCGGCGTTGTAGAAGAGCGCGAGGCGCGGCTGGTCCTGGGAACCGACGAAGTCGACCGTGTCCTCGAGCCGGTGCTCGTGGACGAGCCGTCGGAGCTCGACGATCTTCTCCGTCTCGGCCTCCGCGTCCTCGGCGTCGAGCGCGCCGCCGACGACGAGCAGGCAGAGCTCGCCGCGCATCTCGGGATACGTGCGGAAGAGGATGCCGATCGCCTTGAGCAGCACGTCGATCCCCTTGATCTGCTCGATGCGTCCGACGAACAGCACGAGCCGCTCGCACTCGTCGCGGCCGAGCGCGCGGCGCGCATCGGCCTGGCGGATCGGATGGAAGACATCGGGATCCACGCCGCACGGGATGATCCGGAGCTTCCTGGCCGGTGCGGCGTAAAGCTCCTCGAGCTCCGCGGCCTCGATCTCGCTCGCCGCGACGATCGCGGCCGACTCCCGGACGGCACGCCGCTCGATCGCGATGCGCACATCGCTCTCCGCGTCGACGTCCTCGTCCATCACCTCGCGTTTCACCAGCCCGAGCGTGTGGAACATCTGGATGCGTGGCACGCCCCACTTCGGGCCGAGCACCCGCGCGACCTCGGCGGACAGCCAGTAATGCGCGTGGATGACGTCGTACCGGAGGTCGTGCGTGACGGCGTATGCCTCGACCCCCGCGGTGAACTCCGTGAGCCGGTCGTACACCTCCATCTTCGGGAGGTAGCGCACCGGGCCGGACTCGATGTGGATGACCCGCGCGCCCGGCGCGATCTCTTGGATCTCGGGATGGTCGTGCTCCCGCTGCCGCGTGTAGACGTCGACCTCGATGCCGCGGCTCGCGAGATCGCGCGCGAGCTCCCGGATGTACACGTTCATCCCGCCCGAGTCGCGTCCGCCGAGCTTCGCCATCGGGCAGGCATGCACCGACAGCATCGCGACCCGCATCAGGATCGCTCCGCGTCGAGGCGGGCGAGCCAGCGGTCGCGCGCGCCGAGGTCGTACTTGTACGGCTCGTCGCCGCGCAGCAAGTCGTAGGTCGTGTACCCGCGGGCGATCGCCTCACGGATCGCCCATGCGTGGCTGATGATGCCGACCGAGAGCGACGCGAGCCCCGGGTCGTACGCTGCGTTGTAGAGCGCGATCACCTTGCCGATCGCGAAGCCGAACAGCACGGCCACGTCGGCTCCGTCGAACGACAGCACACCGAGGCGCAGGCGATCGAGCGGCGCCAGCGCGTCCGCGATGTCGCGGAAGAACCGCTCGACGTCGGTGGTCATGAAGTCCGCCTTCTCGCCGCGGCTCACGCGATGCAACGCGAAGAAGCGGTCGAGCACGGTGGCTCGCTCGGCATCTGTGGCGAACCGGAACGTCGCGTGGCCGGCGCTCTCGAGCCGGCGCACCTTGCGCCGCAGCTCGTGCCGCTCCTTCTTGCCGAGGGACTGCACGTAGGTCTCGTACGACGCGGGGAGATCGAGCACCGGCGAGACGGTCTGCCGCGTCCGCGTGACCCGGTAGCCCGAGTCGCGGAGCACCGCATCGAAGGCATCGAGCGTGGGGCGTTCTTCAGGGACGTACTCGAGGCGAACGCGCGGCGGCTCCTGCTCGGCGATCCAACGCGCGACCGACGTGGCGACGTTGGCCTCGCGGCCGGCTGTCGCGACGACGTCCTGCTCGTCGGTCAGCTGACCGCCGGCGAACGTCAGCGTCCCGTCGGCCTCGCGCGCGATGGCGGCGATGCCCTGTTCACCGGCCGCGAGGGTGATCGGCTGCGTCCGTTCGTGGGCGCGGGCGACGGCGATCCATTCCGGGGTGAGGAAGACGCTCGGCGGCTGGCGCGATGCGGCGAGCGCGGACCAGGCGGGGCCGAGTTCGGCCGGTCCGCGCTGAATACAGGCGGCGTCGCTTTTGGGGGAGACCAGGGTCACGAGCCGAGTCTATTTCTGTTCGCGGCCACGCTGCGTCAACCCGTTTACGCTCGCGGACATTCCGTACCGGGTCGTCATCGCGCCGCAATCGTTCAAGGGAAGCGCCGATGCGGTCGCAGTCGCGGCCGCGATCGCGCGCGGGTTTCGGCGCGTGCTGCCCGACGCCCAGCTCGATGAGGTGCCGCTGGCCGACGGCGGCGAAGGCACGGTCCACGCGCTCGTACGGGCGACGACGGGTCGGCTCCGAACCGCGCGCGTCCACGATCCGCTGCTCCGCGAGATCGATGCGGAGTGGGGGATCCTCGGAGGTGCCAAGACCGCGGTCGTCGAGATGGCCGCAGCGAGCGGCCTTCCGCTGCTGCGCGAGGGGGAGCGCGACCCGCGGGTCACCTCGACGCGCGGGACCGGCGAGCTGATCCTGGCCGCCGCCGCGAGCGGTGCGGATCGGATCGTCATCGGCATCGGAGGCAGCGCCACGAACGATGGGGGCGCCGGGATGGCTCGCGCGCTCGGTTATCGGTTGCTCGACCGCGAGGGCCGCGAGCTGCCCGAAGGCGGCGCGGCGCTCGCCCGCCTACATCATCTCGAAGGCCAGACCGATCCGCGCCTCATCCGTCCGGCCATCGAGGTCGCGTGCGACGTGCGCAATCCGCTGCTCGGCCCCGAGGGTGCATCCGCGATCTACGGGCCGCAGAAGGGCGCGACTCCCGGGATGGTCGCGGAGCTCGATGCGGCGCTCGCCCGGTACGCCGACGTGATCGAAGACTTCGTCGGTCGCAACGTGCGCGATGTGCCCGGAGCCGGCGCCGCCGGCGGCCTTGGCGCCGGCCTGCTCGCGTTCCTCGACGCGCGACTCCGCTCCGGCGCGGAGCTCGTCCTCGACGCGACGAAGTTCGCGTCACGCATCGCGGGCGCGGATCTCGTCGTCACCGGCGAGGGACGCGCGGACGCGCAGAGCGGGTACGGCAAGCTCACTCAGGCGGTGACGCACGCCGCGCGCGACGCCGGCGCGCGCGCGGCGATGGTCGTGGGTGGGACCGCGCCCGGCTATGAAGTGCTGTTGACGCAGGGCGTCGAGGCGATCGAGGTGAGCACGCCTGAGGGAATGGCGATCGCAGAGGCGATGCGGAACGCGGAGCGGCTCATCGAGGATGCGTCCGCGCGATTGGCTGAGCGCCTCACGGCGGGTCGCTAGGGCTTCGGGGTCGCGGTCTCCGTCGGGATCGGGAACGCCCGGGTCGGCGGGAGCACGAGGTCCTTGCCGAAGATCGCCGTCGAGGGCACCTCGCCGAGGAACCGCAGGATCCCGTTCGCAATTCCGGTCGCCACGATGTCAGCCTGATCCGTCATCAACGCACGATCGCTGTCGTTGCTCAGGTAGCCCATCTCGAGGATCACTGACGGCGTGAACGGCGATGTCGACGACCGGAAGCGGTTCCAAGCGAAAAGATAGTACTGGGTCATGGCTCTCGTGATTCTGGTGCCATCCCAGTCGAGGCCAGTGGCCGCTGCGTACTCATCCCTCACGTCGCTCAGGAGCTGATCCTCGTACGGAGATCGGCGTGTGCCGTGCGCCATCTTGAATCCGCTGTTATCCCCGACGCCATCGCTATCGGCATGCAGCGCGACGACCGCGTCGGCCACGTAGCCTGCCGGGATCGTCGTCGGAAGTACGTCGACGGAGAGACCTTTGCTCCGCAGCAGCGTCGCGACACGCTGTGCGATGTCGAGGTTGATGTCCACCTCGTTCATGCCGTCCCAGCTCGCACCGGTCTGGTCCTCGAGCCGCTGCAGCTCCGGCGGAACGTTCACGGTCATCCAGTGCCCCACCTGGATCCCCACGCGGCGCGGTCCATCGGGCACTTTGGGAGGTGAGATGCGCACGTAACCCGCCGGATCGCCGGACTTCGCCGGAAGGATCGTGACTGCGCCGACCTGACCAAGCAGCGTGTCGATGTACACCAGCGGATCCGCGGTCGGGTTCGCCGAGATGTCAGGGCTTGCGTAGCGCCAGACCGCGCTCACCACCGCGCCACTCGCGACGAGGACAGCGGTGATGAGCAACACGTTCGAGAGGCGCCGATTCACCTCGTAAATGCTAGGCGCACGGCCTTTCCGCTAGCGTTGCGAAACGTGATCGAACGCACACCGGGCCTGGAACTTGTTCGCATTACGGAAGCCGCTGCGATCGCCGCATCCCATTGGATGGGTCATGGTCAGAACAACGAGGCTGACCGCGCAGCCGTGGAAGCGATGCGCCGCACGATGGACGAGATTTCGTTCCATGGCCGGATCGTCATCGGCGAGGGCGAGCGGGATGAAGCGCCGATGCTGTACATCGGCGAAGAGGTGGGGAAGGGCGTCGGGCCAGAGGTCGACATCGCGGTCGATCCACTCGAGGGCACGAACCCCGTGGCGAAGGGTCGTGCGAACGCGATCGCGGTCCTCGCGGTGTCCGAGCGAGGCGGCCTGCTCCACGCGCCGGACACGTACATGGAGAAGCTCGTCGTCGGCGCACCCGCGAAGGGCAAGGTCGATCTCGACCGTCCGGTCAAAGAGAACCTGAAGATCGTCGCGGACTCGCTGAACCGTGAGATCGACGACCTCACCGTGGTCATCCTCGACCGGCCGCGGCACGCGAAGCTCATCGAGGACGTTCGCGACGCCGGCGCCCGGATCAAGCTCATCGAGGACGGCGACCTCATGGCCGCGATGTCCGTCGCGGTCTCCGGCACGGCGGTCCATGCGGTGATGGGCACCGGTGGCGCGCCCGAGGGCGTGCTCGCCGCGGCCGCGTTGCGGTGTCTCGGCGGCGAGATCATCGGCCGCCTGAAGTTCCGCAGTGACGAGGAACGGGCGCGCGCGAAGAAGATGGGGATCAAGGATGAGTCGCGCATCTACCGGACCGAGGACCTCGCGAGCGGCAGCGACATCCGCTTTGTCGCGACCGGTGTGACGGACGGCGAGCTACTGCGTGGCGTGCGGTTCTTCCCGCGCGGCGTGCGCACACATTCGGTGCTGCTCGATGAGACGCGTGGCCGCGTGCGGTTCATCGACACGCAGCACTTCGACGATCCCGCGCACCCGCCCGTCATCCGGCTCTAGAACGGACTGTCGATTCTCTATTGACGCGAGCGGAGGCGGCTTCTATCGTCCCGCGCCATGCCCAAGGTGCGCACTCGCATTCGCCGTCCGGCGCCTGTCTCGGAGTCATTGCAGCAGATCGGCGAGCGGATCCGGAAGGCGCGCACTGACGCAGGTCTGAGCCAGGCGCAGCTTGGCGCACCGCACTTCACGCGCGCGTACGTCAGCGCGATCGAACTCGGAAAGGTCCGCCCGGCGATGAAGTCGCTCGAGTTCATGGCCGAGAAGCTCGGCAAGCCGATCTCGTACTTCATGGAGGATGCGGAAGCCAATCGACGGCGGCAGGAACATTCCGTGACCGTCGCCAGAGGAAACCAGCTCATCTCGGAAGGTAGGGCGGCGGAAGCGATTCCGCTATTCGAAGCGATGACCAAGGCTGCAGCAAGCCCCGCCGACCGAGCGATCCTGCAACGTTCGCTGGGACGCGCGTACACCCAGGTTGAGCGAGCACCAGAGGCCATCGCGGTGCTCAACGACGCCCTCCGATTCTTCAAGGCCACCCAAGATGCGGAGCAGATTGCTCGCACGCGGTCGCAACTCGGTGCCGCGCTGCTGGCGATGCGTACTTTTGGCGAAGCGCAAGAAGAGCTCGAGTCGGCGCTCGCGTACATGTCAAAAGCAGACGTGAAGGATCCGCTTCTGAAAGTCCACACCGTCTACAACCTCGGCGTCAGTTTCTACATGCGCGGCGATTACCACGCGGCCGCGCTTCAGTTCGAACGCGCCGCACGCGAAGGCGCAGATGTCGCCGACCTCCGTTGGCAAGCCGGCCTGTTTGCGGGAATGGGCATGTCCTATTCGAAGTTGGAGGACTTTGAGGCCGCGGTGACCTATTTACGCAAGAGCGAAGCCCTGTTCGAGGCAATCAACAACAACTTCAGGGCCATAGAGAGTCGCCTACGTGCTGCGCTCTCCTTGAAGGCGCTCGGCCAACGCACTAAGGCGGACGCACTGTTGACGAGCGCTCTTCAGGGCGCCCGATCATTTGGCGCCGACGCTTTGAGAATTGAGATTGCCAGTTGTCAGGCGTCACTTTGGGCCGAGGACGGCCGCTACGACGACGCAATCGGACTGGCGTCCGCTGCCGTCGCCGACGCCGACCCAGCGGGAGACCCGGTCCTACGCGTCATCGCAAGAATGGCGCTGACGAGGGCGTTCACAAGAACGGACCCGGAGCGCGCGATGAAGATCCTTCGCGAAGCTGTCGTTATCGCGGGCGATCAGGGCGGTCTGGAATATGCGGAACTCTATAACGACCTCAGCGCTCTCCTTTCCCAGAACGGGCTCGTCGAGGAGGCACTTCGATACTCACGTAAGGCCTACGACGTCGGGCGAAAAAAGGAAACAAGGGGAGAACCATGACACTCTTCGGCATTTGTGCGCTGGTTTTCATCGTATCGGCCTCGCGGCTGTTCGCGGACGTCGCTCCGGGTATAGTCGGCTAGCTCGTTTGGCGCTCGGTCGCCGTCAGCAGATTCCTTAACAGCAGCGCGGCGGTCACGGCTCCGAGCCCGCCTGGAACCGGACTCAGGGCGCCGGCCACGCTCGCGACGCTTTCGAGCTCGACATCGCCGGCGAGGCCGTTCGGCGTCATGTTGATGCCCGCGTCGATCACCGTCGCTCCCGGTTTGACCATCGCGCCCGTGATGAACGCGGGACGTCCGACACCTACCACCAGGATGTCGGCCAGCTGGGTCAGCGTCTCGAGCCCGCGCGTCCGCTTGTGCGCGATGGTGACGGTCGCGTCCTCCGCGAGCAGCAGATACGCGGCCGGCCGTCCGATGACCGTGCTGCGACCAATGATCACGGCGTGGGCGCCTTCGAGCGGCACCTCGTAGAACTTCAGGAGCTCGACCACCGCGTCCGCCGTCGATGGAACGAATCGTGGCCGACCGTCCGCGAGGAAGCCCATGTTGAATGGGTGCATGCCCTCGACGTCCTTGGCGATCGCGATGTGATCGATCACGTGCGCTTCATCGAGCGCGCCGGGCAGGGGGGTCAACAGGAGGATCCCATTGACGGAGCGGTCCATCGAGAGCTGCTCGAGGTGGGTGATGAGCTGCTGCTCGGTCGTGTCCCGCGGCATGAACCCGCCGATCGTCCGGATGCCGCAGTCGGCGGCGCTTCGCTCGAGCCGCTGCACGTACGCGTGCGCGGCGGGGTCACCGCCGAGTCCGACGATCGCGAGCGTCGGCTCGATGCTCCGCCCGCGAAGCTTGTCGGCACGCCCGCGGGTCTCGGCCTTGATCTTCTCCGCGAGCGGCCGCCCGTGGAGCAGCCGCGCCATTAGCGCGCGATCCGCGATTCCACGAAGTCGGTGATGCGCTTCCGCTGCTCGTCAGCGCCGTCGACGGCGCCGTCGAGATCCTCCGATAGTGCCTTCACCTGCGCGGCGTCCTTCACCGAGGCGAGGTTGATCATCACGTTGAGCGCCGCGCCGCGGAGCGCCGTCTCGGCGAGCAGCGCGCCGACACCGACGTCGCTCACGGTCGCGCTCGCGGCGCTCTGCACCGTGCGCTCGCACAGGTCGAGCAGCCTGCGGCTCGTCTTCGCGACCTCGAGCGGCACGCGCGACGCCGCGAGCAGCGCGGCCTGGAGACGCTCCGTGCGCTCGCGCTTCTCGTCCTCGCTCGCCTTCGGCAGCTTCATCGCCTCGGCGACGCGCGCGTACGCGGCGCTGTCGTCGTCGACGAGCCGGATGAAGTCCGCACGCAGGTTGTCGGCCTCGGCGATCAGCGCGGTGGTTGCCTCGGTCGGCCCCTTCCGCTCCGCGATCCGCCCGACCATTGCTGCGAGCGCTGCGCCCATTGCCCCCGCATAAGCGGCCGCGCTGCCGCCGCCGGGCACGGCGGCCGACGACGACAGGTCATCGCTGAAGGCGCGCAGCGTCCGCTCGACGAGTCGTTCATTCACGGGAATGCGGGCAGTTTACGTGGTACATTCGTCTCCGCGCGCTTTCATCCAGAGAGGCTGAGGGAACGGCCCGTTGACGCCTCGGCAACCGGCGGAGTCCCGCTGCGGTGCCACTTCCGTCCTTGACGACAAGGAAAGATGAAAGGGGTTATGGCTTTTGGGTTCGTTCGCGTCGCTCCTCCGCCAGGGGGAGTTCGTCCTCACCGCTGAGCTCAATCCGCCCAAGAGCGCAGCCGCGTCCGTCGTCCGGCGCCGGGCCGGTGTGCTCAAGGGCGTGGTCGATGCGGCGAACGTCACGGACAGCAGCCGCGCGAACGTCGCGATGGCGGCTATCCCGGCCGCGGTCCTCGTCCGCGACGCCGGCGTCGAGCCGATCGTCCAGGTCACCGGGCGTGACCGGAATCGCATCGCGATCCAGGCGGATCTGCTCGGCGCTGCCGCGCTCGGCCTGCCGAATTTCCTGTTCATGACCGGTGACGATCCGAGGGAGGGCGACCACCCGGACGCCGTGCACGTCAAGGACCTGGATGGTGTCGAGCTCGTCCGCGCGGCCGTGTCGCTGCGCGATGGAAAGCTGCTGAACGGCGACGAGCTCAAGCAGCCGCCGCGGTACTTCATCGGCGCGACCGCATCGCCGGCGGCCGCGAAAGACGTGGAGCGGACGATCGAGAAGATCGCCGCCGGCGCGCAGTTCATCCAGACCCAGCCGGTGTTCGACGTGACGCCGTTCAGCCAGTGGCTCACCGAGATCCGCCGGCGCGACAAGGACGTCGCGATCCTCGCGGGCGTGCTCGTCCTTCGGTCGGCGGACCAGGCGGCGCGCCTGGCGAAGATCCCTGGGTTCGCGCTGCCCGACCAGGTCCGCACGCGCATGCGCGACGGCTCCGGCGAACGCGAGGGGATCGCGATCGCCGTCGAGACCGTCCGCGCGCTTCGCGCGCTGCCCGGCGTGAACGGCGTACACGTCTATTCGATCGAGTGGCCCGAGGCCGTTGCGCTCGTCGCGCGAGACGCCGGCCTGCTCCCGCGACCGACGGTGAAAGAGGTGGCGACCGCATGAAGACGACCGTGATCGGCGCGTTCCCGAAGATCAGCGATCAGCCTGGCGGACAGGAGCTGCGGCAGGCGCTGCACAAGCAGGACCGCGGCGAGCTGAAGGACAGCGAGCTCGACGCGGTCTACGACGCAGTGACGAAGAGCGCAGTCGGCGAGCTCGAGGCGGCGGGCATCGACGTCATCAATGACGGCCAGATCCGGTGGGACGATCTGCTCGCGCCGTTCGCGACCGCGTGGAACGGCGTGCACCGCGGCCCGCTCGAGCGGTTCTACGACAACAACACGTACTTCCGGCAACCGATGATCGACGGGCCGATCACGAGTGACGGCACAACAATGGTGAAGGCGTTCCGATTCGCGAAGACGATCGCGGCGCATGAGCTGAAGGCAGCCGTCGCCGGGCCGATCACGTTCGCGACGCTTTCGATCGACAAGCACTACCGCTCGCTCGAGGACCGTGTCCTCGCGGTCGCCGACGCGATCGCGGCGGACGTGAAGGGTCTCGGCGCCGCGGGCGCGGCGCTCGTCGACGTCGAGGATCCCGGCCTCGTGTACGAACCGCAGCACATCGAGCTCGCCCGCGAGGCTTATCGCCGGATCGCCGCCACTGGCGTGCCCATCGCGATCCAGCCGTACTTCTTCCCCGCAGACCGGATCCTCGAAACGCTCGCCTCCTTCCCGGTCGCTCAGGTGGGCGTCGACGTGCGGTCGCGCGAGACGACGGTGCTCCGGCGGCTCGATGTCTTCAAGGGCAAGACCGTCGTGCTCGGCGTCGTCGACGCCAGGAACACGCGGCTCGAGAGCGCAAGCGAGCTCGCGAAGCTCATCGAAGAGGCGCTGAAGCTCGTGCCGAGCGACTCGCTGTGGGTCGCGCCGACGACAGGCCTCGAATATCTGCCACACGACGTCGCGACGAAGAAGCTGACGGCGCTCGCGGAAGCGGCGCGCGGAGGAGTGCCCGCATGACCGCAGACAACATCCTGCTCACGACCTCGGTCGGATCCTTCGGGAAGCCCGACTACCTGCAGAAGGCCCGGAACGGGCATGCGCGCGGGAAGGTGAGCGACGCGCAGCTCATCGAGCTGGAGCGGAAGGCCACCGCGGAATGGATCCGGATCCAGGAGGACATCGGGCTCGACATCCTGGTCGACGGCGAGATGTATCGCGGTGACATGGTCGCGTACTTCGCCGACCTCATCGATGGGTACAGCGAGGGCGGGCTCGTGCGCTCGTACGGCAATCGCTATTACCACAAGCCCGTCATCTCGGGAAAGCTCGCGCGACCGAAGCCGATGACCGTCGAGTGGTTCCAGTACGCGCAATCGCTGACCCAGAAGCCGGTGAAGGGGATGCTCACCGGTCCGTACACGATGCTCGACTGGTCGTACAACGAGGCGTATCCGACGCGGCGCGATGCCGCGCTCGCGCTCGCGGAGGTCGTGCGCCAGGAGGCCGAGGATCTCGATGCCGCCGGCGCGCAGTACATCCAGATCGACGAGCCTGCCATCCACGCGCGGCCCGAAGAGCTCGAGATCGCGATCGAGGCGATGGCCATCGTGACCCAGAACCTGAAGGCGAAGACGATCTCGCACATCTGCTACGGCGACTTCGCCGCGATCTATCCCGGCATCCTCGATCTGCCGGTCGACCAGCTCGACCTCGCGATGGCGAACTACGAGTACCGCTGGCTCGCGCTGATGGACCGCCAGCCGTTCACGAAGGAGATGGCCATCGGGATCGTGGACGTGCACACCCACGAGCTCGAGTCCGTCGACGAGGCCGCCGACGGGATCCGCAAGGGGCTCCGGTACGTGAGCGCGGACAAGCTCCTGCCGCATCCGGACTGCGGCCTCAAGACGCGGCCGGTCGAGGAGTCGATCGCGAAGTGCAAGGTCGTCGTCGAGGCGGCGCGGGTCGTGCGCAAGGAGCTCGCGAAGAAAGCCGTCCCGGCCTAGCCTCCCCGCGTGGACCTGGCCGGCGAGGTCGCATCGCTCGACCGATCGACGCTCGAGCCGATCGTCGCGCGGGTGGTCGGCCGGCCCATCGCGATCGGCGAATGGCACTCGGTCCCGTTCTCGTACCAGGTCACGAACGCGCTGTCTGCGGGGATCTTCCGGATCAGCGGCGCCGCGCTCGATGGCGCGGACTGGTCGGTCGTGCTGAAGGTGCTGCAGCCCGCGTACGACGCGTTGCTCGGCCGGTTCCCCACGGAGAGCCGCGCCGAGCTCGAGGCCGCGTACCGCTGGGACCGCGAGGTGCTCGCGTACGAGTCGGGGCTTTTCGATCGCTTGCCACCGGGCTTCGCAGCACCACGGGCGCTCGCGATCGACCGGCGCGCGGACCGGTGCTGGCTCTGGCTCGAGGATCTCGGCGGAGATGGCGCGCGGTGGGACATCGCGCGCTACGCCCTGGCCGCTCGGCACCTCGGCCGGTTCAATGGCGCATTCCCGGAGGGCACGTTCGACGCGCCGTGGCTGACGCGACGGTGGCTGAGCACTTGGCTCCTCACGGGGTTCGGCTCGCGCGCCCAGCTCGTCCTCGACAACGACGCGGTCTGGGCGCACCCGGATGTGCGGGAAGGATTCGCGCCCGACGCGCGCGAGCGGCTGCGGCGGCGGTGGGCCGGGCGCAAGGCGCTGCTCGATCGCCTGCTCGCGCGGCCGCACACGCTCTGCCATCTCGACGCCTTCCGCAAGAATCTGTTCGACCGCGGCGGCGAGACGGTCGCGATCGATTGGTCGTACGTGGGTCTCGCACCGATCGGTGCCGAGGTCGGACACCTCGTCATGGGCAGCGTCGCGTTCGCCGAGCACGGCCACGACACGCCCGCCCTCGCCAGGGCGTCGCTCGATGCGTACGTCGACGGCCTGCGAGAGAGCGGCTGGCGCGGCGACGAGCGCGACGTGCGTGAAGGCTTCGCGCTCTCGGCGATCCGGTGGGTGTTCATGCTCGGCTGGATGGGCGCCATGCTCGATCCTGCGCGCGCTGCGCAGATGGAGCAGTGGGCCGGCCAGCCGCTCGCGCTCCAGGTCGCCGAAGCGGGCGACCGCACGACGCTTCTGCTCGACCTGCTCGACAGTCTCGAGACTCGCTAGGCTCGCGCGGATGGCCACACCGATCGACGAGGCGACCGAGCTCCTGCAGACGATGATCCGCAATCAGTGCGTGAACGACGGCCGCCCGGAGTCGGGCGGCGAGGTCAAGAACGCGAAGACCCTCGGCGCGTATCTCGCCGGCCCGGGCATGGACATCAAGCAGTACGAGTCCCATCCCGGACGCGGAAGCATGACCTTGCGCATCGAAGGCAGCGACAGGAAAGCGCCGAGCCTCCTGATGATGGGGCACATCGATGTCGTGCCGGCCGACCCGAACGGCTGGAAGCGCGATCCGTTCTGCGGCGACCTCGTCGCTGGCGAGGTCTGGGGCCGCGGCGCGATCGACATGCTGAGCATCACGGTGACGATGGCCGTGGCGGTGAAGAAGATGCTGCGCGACGGCTGGAAGCCCAAGGGCACGCTCATCTTCAGCGGCATGGCCGACGAGGAGGCCCTCGGCACGTGGGGCGCCGAGTGGCTCGTGAACAACAAATGGGATGACGTGAAGGCCGACGCGGTGCTCACCGAATCCGGGGAGCCGCCGCTGCCGATCCCGACCCGAGGGGGACCGAAGGCGATCATGGTCGTGGGCGAGAAGGGCTCGCATTGGGTGGGGCTGAAGGTGAAGGGCACGCCCGGACACGGGTCGATGCCGTACAAGACGGACAACGCGCTGGTGAAGGCCGCCGAGGTGGTGAAGCGGATCGCGGCCTACCAGCCGAAGCTCCATCTCGACGGTCCGTGGCGCGAGTTCGTCGACGCGATGCAGTTCGAGGAGCCGCTCGGCTCCGGGTTGCTTGACCGAGAGGCGTTCTCAACGACGCTCGCCCAGCTGCCGGTAGGGCTCGCGCGCGTCTTCGATGCGTCGGCGCACACGACCTTCTCGCCGAACATCCTGCACAGCGGGCAGAAGACGAACATCATCCCGGACAGCGCCCTCATGCAGATCGACATCCGCACCGTGCCCGGCGAAGAGGGACCACAGGTGCGGGCGATGCTCCGCGAAGCGATCGGCGACCTCTGGGAGCACGTCGAGATCGTGGACGAGGACGGCAACCCCGCAAGCACGTCCAAGACGGACGCGCCGATCTTCCAGGTGATGCGCAACGTGACCCGCAAGGTGCTCAAAGGAGCGGAGATCGTGCCGTCGTTCACGATCGGCGCGACCGACTCGAGGTTCTTCCGCCGCAAGGGCGTGCCCGCGTACGGCTACAGCGTGTATAGCAAGAACATCCCGTTCGGCGAGTTCATGACGATGTTCCACGGCCGCAACGAGCGCATCGACCAGGAGTCACTGCAACTCATGCTCGATCTGTACGAGCAGACCGCGCGGGAGTACCTCGGCTAGGGCGCGCGCCAGCTCCGTCTACTGCGGGCGGTATTCGGCCGCGATGAGTGCGACCACTTCTGCCCGACGTGCTGGGCTTTCTTGGCAGCGGCCGGCTGCGCCGCGGGCGCGGCGGTCTGGGCGAGTCCGGCTTCGATCTTCAGGCGCTTCGAGCTTCCAGGCCGGCCACCCTGACCGGTGGGACGGGCCGCTCGAGAGATCCTTCAGGTCCCGTAGAGGTCGAGCACCTCGCGACGGAACGTGACCTTGGCCTTCTTCTTCAGGACCTCGAACTCGTCGACGTCCCACGGGCCGACGAAGGTCACCGCGACCCCGGGCTTCCCGACGCGGCCGGTGCGGCCGACGCGATGCGTGAAGGTCTCGGGATCCTCGGGGAGGTCGTAGTTCACGACGTGGCTGATGTCCTCGATGTGCAGGCCGCGCGCCGCGACGTTCGTCGCGACGAGCATCGGGAGCGAACCGTCGCGGAACGCGTCGAGCGTGCGCTCGCGCTCGCGCTGGCTGAGGTCGCCATGGAGCGCCTCGACCTTGTGCTTGCGGCGCTGCAGGGCCTCGACGAGCTTGTCCACGCCGCGCTTCGTGTGCCGGAAGATGAGCACCTGGTCGATGTCGTACTTCTTGAGGAGCTCCTCGAGCGCCTTCACCTTGTCCTCGTCGAGGACCTCGATGTAGATCTGCTCGATGGCGGCCAGGTTCACGCGCTCGGGCTCGATCGCGATCTGCGCCGCGTTCTTCGTAAAGCGCCGCGCGAGATCCTGGACCTCGCCCTGGAGCGTCGCGCTGAAGAGCGCGGTCTGCCGGTTCGTCGGGCACTTGCTGAGCAGGCGCTTCACTTCGGGCGCGAAACCCATGTCGAGGAGGCGGTCGGCCTCATCGAGGATCACGACGCGCAGACCCGATAAGTCCAGCGTCCCGCGCTCGATGTGATCGAGCAGCCGGCCCGGCGTCCCGACGACGATCGTCGCGCCGCGCTTGAGCGCGCGCTCCTGCGGGACGTACGAGACGCCGCCGTAGATCGCGACCTCGCTCGAATGCATGTACTTGCCGAGCGTGCCGAACTCGCGCGTTACCTGGACACAGAGCTCGCGCGTCGGCACGACGATGAGCGCCTGCGGCCTGCGCAGCGCCGGCTCGATGAGTTGCAGGATCGGGATGGCGAACGCGGCGGTCTTGCCGGTGCCCGTCTGGGCCTGGGCCAGCACGTCGCGGCCTTCGAGCATCAACGGGATGGCCATGGCCTGGACCGGGGTCGGGGCCATGAAGCCGAGGTCCTCGATCGCTCGCATGACTTTGGGATGGATGGTCAGGTCGCCGAATCGTCCCGCTTCCATCGCGGGGATGGGTTTTTCTGGTGCCAGGGTCAAATTCTCTCCAAACGGGCTATGGCGCAGCCCTCGAAGGGCGAACCGTCACCTACGGGCTAAAAAAACAGGGCTAGAACCGACTTCGGTCCAGCCCCCCACGAGTGCCCGATGTCCGTGTATGTACGAGCTGGATTGTATCGGTTCCGGCCTCCAAAAGCGACCGTACGTCATGCGAGACCGCCTTCCGGCCTATTCCTCACCTCGGCGGTGTCGGAGCTCGGCGAGGATCGCGCTCGTCGATGACGTCCCGAGCCGGCTCGCGCCTGCCTCGATCATCGCAAGCGCCTCGTCGAGCGTGCGGATCCCACCGGATGCCTTGACCCCGAGCTTCTCGCCGACCGTCTGTCGAAGGAGGCGCACGTCCTCGACCGTCGCGCCCTCAGGACCGAACCCGGTCGACGTCTTCACGAAGTCCGCGCCCGCGGCGGCCGCGATCTGCGCGGCGATCACCTTCTGCGCGTCGTCGAGGTAGCTCGTCTCGAGGATGACCTTCACGAGCGCTTCGTTCGCGTGCGCGAGTCCGACGACCGACGCCACCTCGCGCTCGACGGTCGCGTAATCCTTGTCGATGAGCGCACCGATGTTGATGACCATGTCGAGCTCGGTCGCGCCCTCGCGCAGGGCGTTCGACGCGGTCGTCACCTTGATCTCAGGCGACTGCCCGCCGTGGGGAAAGCCGATGACCGTCGATGTGTCCACGCCGCTGTCCTTCAGCAGCCGCGCGGTGATCGGCACGTAGAACGGCTTGACGCACACCGATGCGATGTGCTCCTTGCGCGCGATCGCGCAGGCGTCCACGACGTCGCGTTCTGTCTGCGTCGGCTTCAGCACGGCGTGATCGATCATCGCGGCGAGCTCGGGAACGGTGGGCAGACCCATCGTCATCAGTATCGGCCTCTATGCTCAGATCGTGGCCGGCTCGTTCCGCATCGGGCGGATCTTCGGCATTGAGATCAGGCTCCACATCTCGTGGCTGATCATCTTCGCGCTCGTGTTCTTCGGCCTGTGGCAGGGCCAATTCGAAGGTACGGCGTGGTCGCAGGAGAAGCGACTCGTGATCGCGACCGTGACGGCCCTCCTGTTCTTCTGCTCGATCCTCGCGCACGAGCTCTCGCACTCGCTCGTGGCCCGCCGGTTCAACATGGCGGTCTCGTCGATCACCCTGTTCCTCCTGGGCGGCGTCGCGAACCTGCGGCAGGAGCCGCCGAGCGCGAAGGCCGAGTTCTTCATGGCTGCGGCCGGTCCCGCGATGAGCGTGGTCATCGGCATCATCGGCCTCGCGATCGGCGGCGGGGACATCCCGTTCGTGAATCTGTCGGTGCCGGGCGTGCTCGACATCCGCACGACCCCGTCGCTGGACGGCGTCATCGCGATCGCCAGCTACATCGGGACCATCAACCTGTACCTCGCGGCGTTCAACATGCTCCCCGGCTTCCCGCTCGACGGCGGCCGCGTGCTCCGGTCGATCATCTGGGCCGTTCGCGGCGATCGCGCGAAGGCGACCCCGATCGCCGCGCGCGGTGGCCAGCTCGTCGCGGCCCTGTTCGTCGTCTGGGGGCTCGTGCAGTTCACCGACGGCGACGCCCTCTGGTTCTGGCCGCTGCTGCTCGCGTACTTCCTCTACAACGCCGCGACGCAGTCGATGCGCCAGGAGCACCTCGGCGGCCTCGTCGCCGGCACGCGCGTCGCGCCGCTCATGAACACGACGTTCGCCGCGGCGGACCCGCGCTCATCGATCGCGACCGTGGTCCGCGATCTCATGCTGCCGCGCAATCTTCGCGCGGTACCGGTCGTAACGAATCAGAACTTCCTCGGCCTCATGACGACCGATGACGTGCGGAAGATCGATCACGACCGGTGGGCGACGACGCCGGTCGAGCAGGTCATGACGCCGTCAGCCAGCCTCCCCAAGCTCGGGCCCGACGACGATCTCAGCAAGGCCCTCGAGCGCTTCGGCGACGCGGTCGTGCTCCCGGTCGTGCGCGATGGTCGGCTCGTCGGGCTCCTCGATCGTGACGGGGTCGTCAATTACATCCGGATGCGTGATCTCTTCGCGCAAGGTCAGCAGGGTCGGTAGATGCGCGGCGCGTTCGCGCTGCTCGCGGCCGTGCTGATCAGCGGGTGCGCCGGACCGGGCGCGGTCACCTCGTCTGGCCTGCCGCCCACCGCGTCGCTCTCACCCTCGCCGCCGCTGCCGAGCGGCACGGTCGTCCTGCCGACGCAGTCCCGCGCACCGCTCGCGGATCAGTCGTCGCCGTCGCCGCTGCCAGACTTCCCGCCCGGGGCGTGCACGCTGCCCGGGCTCCCGGATCGGCAACTGGTCGACCATTGGATCGCCCTTGCGGGACGCCACGACATGCTCGCCGTGCGCGATTGCTTCACCGCCGCGTACGGCGTCCCGGCGCCGATCGTCGACCGCTGGGCGAACGAGGGGCTGGTCTCCGCGTACGTCGTGCAGAGTTCCGACGGCACGCTCATCCGCAATTGCCAGTGGTTCGGCGTGAGCGCGGACTTCCCCGACGGCAACCCGTACGCGCCGGTCCAGGACCCGACGCGGATGTTCCTGGCCGTCGGGATCGGCAATGACGGCGGAGAGCCGCGGATCTTCGCGTCCGGCACCGCGATCGCGATCCCGAGCCCGGAGACCGATCCGAACAACGGCATGCCGTACTGTCCCGCGCGATGAGCGAGCCGCGAGTCATCCCGATGCTCGCGTACGCCGACGCCGGCGCGGCGGCCGACTGGATCTGCCGGGCGTTCGGCTTCCGCGAGACCGGGCGGTTCGCGGATCGATCCGGCACGGTGACCGACGTCGTGCTCGAGCGGCCGGACGGCGCGAAGGTGATGGTCGGCCATCCGACGGATGCGTACGAGGGTTCGCGCGCACACGCGGCGCATTGCGCCGCCGCGGCCCGATGGCTCGATCACCCGTACATCGTCGACGGCGTCGTCGTGCTCGTCGACGATGTGGACGCCCATTACACAGCCGCGGTCGGCGCCGGCGCGCTGATCCTGTCAGGTCTCGAGACCAACCCGCTACAGCGGCAGTACCGAGTCGAGGACCTCGAGGGCCATCGCTGGATGTTCGCGACGCCGATCCAGCGCTAGCGGCCCGCGAGCCGCTCGACGACCGGGGCAAAGTCATCCATGCCACTGCCGATCATCACGTTGCTGATCCCAAGCTCGTCGCGTAGCCGGGTGAACTTCTCCACGAGCTGACCGACGGTCCCGATGAACACGTGCGGCGAGTCGAGAAGCTCCTCCACCGTGAGCCCGCTCGGCTCGCGCTCATTGATCTTCGCGAGCAGATCCTCGGCTGCCTTGCGCGGCTCATTGGTCACCGACGCGGGCCGGAACGCCGGGTAGGTCTGGAGCTCGATCTCCTCGAAGCGCGATCCCGCGGCGTCCCTGATCCAGCCGATCTTCTCGCGCGTCGCCTCGAACGTGCAGCTCCGAAAGCCGCCGACCTTCGCGCCGATGCGCGGCGCGAACCCGACGATCTGCGCTTCGCGGCCCGCGAGCCGGAGCACGCGCTTCCCGCCGCCACCGATAAGGATCGGCGGATGCGGCCTCTGCACCGGCTTCGGGCGGCCGTCCATCTCGGTGACCGTGTAATGCGTGCCCGTGAACGAGAACTTCTCGTCGCTGAACAGGCCCTTCAGGATCGCGATGGCCTCCTCGAGCCGCGACACGCGCACGGGCACGGGCTCGAACGGGATGCCGCTGGCGGTGTACTCGGGCTCGTTCCACCCGGCGCCGATCCCGATCTCGAGCCGGCCTTCGCTGAGAACATCGAGGGTCGCAAGCTCCTGGTGGAGGACCGCCGGATGGCGCAGGTCATTGTTCAGGACGAGGTGGC
This sequence comes from Candidatus Limnocylindria bacterium, assembly GCA_036564585.1. Lineage (GTDB taxonomy): Bacteria > Chloroflexota > Limnocylindria > P2-11E > P2-11E > UBA4735. The sequence continues at coordinate 29,721 of DATCOR010000030.1, forward strand.
CGATGCGCAGCTTCTCGGTGGCCGTCGCGATCGCCGCGAGAGCGATGTTCGGCGCGAACGTGTTGAGCAGGTGATCCGAGAGGACGTAGGTGCTGTAGCCGATCGTCTCGGCCCGGCGGGCCCGCTCCGCGAGGACGCGCGCGCTGACCGGCTCGCCGCCGCCGACGCTGAACCGGAATGGGCGCTTCGTCAGGCGTCGCGCTCGAGCCACGCGCGAAGCGCGGCGCGCGCCGTCTCCTCGCGGTCGGGACGCTCGTTCTCGCGGTGGTATGCGATCGCGGCGAGCGGCACGTACAGGTC
>DATCOR010000044.1:0-10754 GCA_036564585.1 Candidatus Limnocylindria bacterium
GGCCATGAGGATCCGATCTCCCCCGATCAGCGGACCGCAATCGGTCCCTGCGTTCGTAGCGCGTGCGTCTATGCCAATGACGTAACGCCGAGCCGCCGTGCCCGCGATCGTACAGACGTGGACGATCCCGGCTTCCGACGCCGCGACCTGGAGCCCAACGCCGACGCGGAACGGGCTCGGCGCCTGGAGCGTCTGGTCGGTCCAGTGGAGTGGATCGGTGATCCAGTAAATGCGCAGGCCCGATCCGCCGGTGAAGCCCGGGTCGTAGGCGACGATGCCCGTCCGGCCGGCACCCGTCGTGAACGCGACCGGCGCAACCAGCGTGCCGCGCGGCAGGGTGAGCCGCGAGGTCACCGCTCGGGTACGGACGTCGACGAACGCGATCTGCATCCGCTGGGGGTCACCCAGCGGAACGATGAGCGTGCCACCGTTGATGACCGCGGTCCCCGCGGTCATCGGGAAGACGATCGGATCGGCTGCCTTCTTCGTCCCAAGATCGATCGGCACCACAGTGCTCTGGATGTTCGTGACTGTGACGGCGAACAGGGTCGTGCCGTCTGCGGTCGGTGCGAGTGACACGACCGTCGGACCGCCGAGGTTGACCGAGCCGAATTGCGATCCGGTCGTCGCGTCGAGCATGACGATCTTGCCGCCGTCGAGTCCGGCGTAGAGCGACCGCCGGTCGGCGGAGAGCGCGAGCGCGGTGATCCGGTCGCCGGCGTCGAACAGCTGACGGGTTCCCGCATCGAGATCGATAGCCTCGATCGCCTGCGCGTCCGCCTCGTCGCTGCTCCGCGAGATCGCGACGAACACGACGGACCGTGCCGCCGTGGGCCTCGCGAGCGGGCCGAGGCCGAGCGCGTACGCGATCGCGACCGCGCCGATCAGCAGGACGATCGCGCCGACGGCGATGAGCGGCCCGCGCACTACGGCCTCAGTATGGCGAGCGCCAGTGGACGAACGCGTCGTCATCACCCGCGAGCCGTTCAACGCCGAGACGCGGCTCGAGCGGCACGACGGACCGCTTACCCCGAGCGGCCTCCACTACGTGCGGAGCCACTTCCCGCTCCCGAGCCCGCCGGCCGGCATCGCGATCGCCGGCGCGGTCCAGCGCGCGCGATCCGTCTCGATCGCGGAGCTGCGCGCGCTGGAGACGCGCACGCTCGTGGTGACACTCGAGTGCGCCGGCAACGGCCGGTCGTTCCTTGTGCCGCCGGCTCCGGGCGAGCAATGGAGCCTCGGCGCGGTGAGCACCGCCCGATGGACCGGAGTCTCGCTCCGGTCGCTCCTCGAGCCGGCCGGCCTGGCTGCGTCGGTCGTCGAGATCCTGTTCCGCGGCGCAGACACGGGCACGCCGCCGGGCGCCGAGCGGCGGCTCGCGTTCGAGCGGTCACTTCCGATCGAACGCGCCCTCGCGGACGACGTGCTCGTCGCCTACGCGATGAATGGGACCGATCTGCCGGTCGAGCACGGCGCGCCGGCGCGCCTGATCGTGCCAAGCTGGTACGGCATGGCCTCCGTCAAATGGCTGGCGGAGATCGTCGCGCTCGATGAGCCGTTCCGCGGGTTCTATCAGGCCGACCGCTACGTCGCTGGCGACCGGCCGCTGCGCGAGATGCGGCCGCGCGCGGTCATCGCCGAACCGCTGCACGACATTCCGACCGGGACCGCGACCATGCGCGGATATGCCTGGTCCGGACAGGGCACGGTCACACGCGTCGAAGTCTCTTCGGACGGCGGGGCGATCTGGCGTGACGCCGAACTCGGCCCGCCGGTCTCAGCGGCCGCGTGGCGGGAGTGGCGCGCGCCGTGGAGAGCGGCGCCGGGCGTCCAGCACCTGCTCGCGCGGGCGACCGACACGAGCGGTGACGTTCAGCCGTTGGTCCAGCTCCGCGACCCGCTGGGATACGAGAACAATGCCGCCCAGCCCGTCCGCATCTACGCACGCTGACGGCGGTGCGGCCACAACGAGCGGAACGCTGAGCTCAGGACGCGGCCGAGCTGACGTCCAACGAAGGCGAAGATCGCGCCGATGGGAAGCATGCGTCGGGGTGTCGCAGGAGCCATGTCGCTACGTCGTCGAGCAGCGCCTGCGCGCCGACGACGTTCGATTCTGCGCCGGAGTGCGGGTTCAGCGCGACGCCGTCGACGCCATCGGCCACGCGGCCGGCGACCCGGTCGTACACCGGGCGGCGCGCAGGATTGCGGCCGTCGAACCACGCGCGTGCGTCGCGGGCGGCGTTCGCGTACCGCGCCTCGCCCGTCGCCTCCGCGAGCTGCTGCAGGGAAAACACCGCGGACGCCGCGCCGTATGGCTGCACGGTCGGCAGATCGAAGCCGTTCGCGATGAGCGGCATGAGGTACTCGTCCGCGCTCCGGCGCGCGACCTCGATCAGGTCCGGACGCCGCAATGTCGTGCCTGCGAGCGCGAGCACGCCTTCTTGGATGTGCGCCCAGATGTGCGGTTCCGTGGCGTCGTGCGCGTCGAGCAGCACGTTGCCGCGGCGCTGCGAGACGAGGTCGTCGCACCACCGGGCGATATCGGCCGGCGGATCCTGCGCATCGAGTGCCGCGAGGACCTGCACCGCGCGCACGTCTGCGCCAACGGGGCGCTCGTCGAATGACGCGCGCGCGCGCCGGTAGTCCTCGCGCGCGCGCTCGTCACCGAGCACGCGCCAGGCTTTGGCCATCGCCCGCGCGCCGCGAGCCTGCCAGAACGACGCGCCATCCGCGCGAGACGTGATGCCGTCGATGTTGCGCACGCCGTTCCAGTCCAGGACGAAATTCACGAACCGTCCGTCGTCCTGCTGCATCCAGCGGCAGAAGCCGAGCAGGCCGTCGACCCACACGCGCGCCACGGGAAGCTTCGTGCGGGCCCAGAGATCGCTCCACAGGACGAAGGCCCGCGCCACGTCATCCAGGCACGCGACCCCTTCGATCCCGCTCTCCTGGGCGCCGAAGTGCTCGCCGGCGTCGTCCGCGTAGATCGCGAGGCCGAGCACCCGCTCAGCGCCGGCGTCGAGCGGCCGCGCGAGGGCCGCAAGGCGGGTCAGCATGGCTCGAGGCTGTCGAGGATCTCCCGCACGTCGAAGTCCGCCGCGGCGACCACCGAATCGGCGGCGCCGTAGTACAAGCGGATGCGGTCGCGGTGCGCGTCGAGCCGGATGTGCCCGCACGAGAACACGGTGTGGTTGAACAGCCCGGTGGTCTCGTAGACCTCCATCGGCTTGAGGATCGGGCTAGGCGAGCGCGCGATCACCTTGCGAGGATCGTCGAGATCCATCAGCAGCCCGCCCAACGCGTACGTCGTATTGCGATCGACCCCGTGATACAGCTCGAGCCAGCCGCGCTCGGTTCGGAACGGCACGGCCGAGGCGCCGGTGCGTAGCTCGTCCCACAGGCCCCATCTAGGCATCGCGAGCCGCTGGTGGCCGCCCCACTCCTTCAGATCCTCGGAGAAGGCGATCCAGATCCCGAAGATCCGCGCGAACGACTGCGGCATCGGGCGGGTCAGCGCGACGTACTTGCCGCCGATCTTCTCGGGAAAGATCACCACGTCTTTGTGATCGGGCAGGAGGATCACGCCCTTCCGATCGAACGAGACGAAGTCCGAGGTGGTGGCAAGGCTCGTCGTGATGCCCCACCGTGAAACGGACACGTAGGTGACGTGGAACGTTCCATCGATGAACGTGATCCGGGGATCCTCGACCCCGTACTCCTCGAGCGGATCCAGTGGCCCCAGGCATACGTCCTTCTCGACCGTGAAGTGCACTCCGTCACGGGATCGCGCGACGCGGAGGTGCGAGATCTGGGCGAGAAAATCCTGATAGCCCTCGTGCACCATCCCAAGCGGGCCGCTCGCGTTCTTGTACCGGATCGCGCGCGGATCGCGAAGGTCGAGGCCGGGAAGATCCTTGGGGATGTACGCGACGCGCACGGACGGCGGCTGCGTCGAGGCGTCCATGTAGGCCATCCCGATGACGTCGTCCTTCGTGTAGTTGCGCGGCAGCGGCTTCTGGACCGGGTGGGGTCCGCTGAAGTCGAGGGTGAACGCGCCCGGCGGGAGGTCCACGTCACTGCGCGGCCGCTCGGCGACCCGAAGGAGCAGGATGACCTCGTCCCCGATGACCGCGGCTGCGGCGTTGAACACTGAGACGACCTCGAGCGCCGCCTGCGATGGCGGCACGTCCTTCGCGGTGAGCAGCGGGTTCTCCGCGAGACGCTGACCCAGGTCGGCCCGTTCGGCGGTCTTCAAACGGCGACGAGCGGATCGTGCTGGCGGTGCGGTTCGAGCACGTGCTGGGTCAGCGCGAGCACCCGCCGCCCGACGGCGGGCCAGGCCGTCTCACGCCCGTAGGCGTAGGCCCGGCGCTCGAGGCGCTGCTTCAGCTCGGCGTTGCCGAGGATCTGCTCGACGGCATCGGCGATCGCCGGCGCATCGTGGAACGGCACGATGATGCCGCGGTCGTCGGCCAGCGCCTCGATCGCGTGCAGGTACGGCGTGGACACGATCGCCTTCCCCGCCCCGAGGGCGTAGGCGAGCGTGCCGCTCGTGATCTGGTTGGGATCGAGGTACGGGGTCACGTACACGTCGGTGGCGAGGAGGTAGCCGACGATGTCGCGCTGGGTGAGGTACTCGTTCACGAAGCCGATGTGGTCGGACATGCCGAGCTCCTCGGCGAGATGCTCGAGGGTGTTCCGGTAGGTCTCGCCCTGCTGCTTCAGCAGCTCCGGGTGGGTCTGGCCGACCACGAGATAGAGCGCGTTCGGATGGCGCTCGACGATCGCCGGCATGGCGCCGATCACGAACTCCAGCCCCTTGCGCGGATCGACCAGGCCGAAGGTCGAGATGATCGCGCGGCCCTCCACCCCGAGCTTGGTCTTCAGGCGGTGGCGGCCGGTCGGCTCGATCGCCGGCATGCCGTGCGGGATCACGATCGGGACCTTCGTGATCCCATAATCGGACACGAGCAGGCGGGCCGCCGTGTGGGCCATCACGATGACCTCATCGCTCCGCGACGAGATGAGCCTGACGGCGTCGCGCATGGACGGTGATGGGCTCGGGGGCACGCTGTGAAGCGTGACCATGAGCGGTTTGGTGAGCTCCTGCAGGAACGGCTGCAGGTGATCCTCGTACACGCCGTCCTTCCAGACGCCGTAGAGCCCGAACTCGTGCTGGAGATTCACCACGTCGACGTTCGACTCGTTCAGCATGGCTGCCGCGGACCGGTATGACGCGGCCTCGCGCTGGCGGATACGGCTCTTGACCTCGGGGCCGTAGGCGCGGGCGCTGTTCGGCTCGTCGATCGCGACGACCGAGCAACGGACCGCCGGGTCGGCCGCTTTCACAGCGGCCATCACGTCGGCGGTGAAGGTCGCGATCCCGCAGCGACGGGGAATGGAGGAGGAGACAAAGGCGATCCGCATGGACTCCATGCTAGATGTCAGCGGGCGCTTGGTTGTCAGCCGCGCGTGGTGGGACTGCGCTGCGCTTTCGCCTCCTGTTCGAGCACCTTCTCGCCCGGACCGGGCGTGTCGGCCCCGAGGATCGGGCCGCCCCGCGCCATCGCGCCAGGCAGCTCCATCTCTGGAACGGCATCGGTGCTCTGGCGCTCAGGCGCGCGTTCGTCGACGGTCTTGCTCTTGCGCTCCGCGGCGCCGAGATCGTCGGTGGGACGCGGATCCTTGTCGTTCGGCATGTCGGACCTCCCCTGGCTGACAAAGGTCGAGAGCATGGAGTGTGCCGTTAGCGGATCCCCGCGACCCCCAGGAGGCCCGGCAGGACCGACCCGAAGAACGACCCGGCGATCGCGGCCCCCGCGACGAGCACCAGGATCTCGAGGCCCGATGCGAGCGGGTTGCGTTTCGTGAGCCGGGATTTCCACAGTCCGACGACGAACATGACGACGGCCGAAAGCCCGATCGACACCCAGAGGCCCGTGCGCACGGGGAAGAAGAAATACGGAAGGAGCGGAACGAGCGCGGCGACGAAGAACGCACCCGCGAGGATGAGCGCGCCCTGGAGCGGAGACCCGCCCTCCTCGACCGCGAGCCCGAGCTCCTTCTCGACCATGGTCCGAAGGAGCACGTTCGGCTCGCGCGCGATCTCCGCGGCGATGCGCCGGGATGAGTCCTCGCTCAGGCCTTCGCGCTCGAACATGAACGCGACCTCGGCCTCGGCCTCGCCGGGACGATCCTCGACCTCCGCCCGTTCCGCTGCGATCTGGGCGAGGAAGATCTCGCGCTGGCTCTTCGACGACATGTACTCGCCGGCGCCCATCGAGAAGACCTCGGCGAGCGTCGCCGCGATGCCGCTGATGAGCACGGTGTAGGTGTCGTTCGACGCCGCGGCCACGACGGTCACGACCGCGAGGATGCTGGTCACGCCATCCTGCAGGCCGAAGACGACCTCGCGCACCTCGGCCAGGAGATCCGCCTCCTTGCGCTCGTCGTCAAGATGCGCGCGCAGCCAGGCCTTGTCGTGGAACGGGCGCTCGGCCGTGGGCTGCCGCATCAGATGACCCGGCCGGGGCCGCCGCCCTCCGCCTCGAGCGGCAGGCCGGCGCGCTTCCACGCGGTCACGCCACCGTCGAGGTTCTCTACGGTGTAGCCGAGGGTCCGAAGCCCGCGCGCGGCGGCCTCACTCCGGTTCCCGTGGCGGCAGACCGTGAGAATGGTCGCGCCTTTCGGCACCTCGCCGATCCGCGCGCCCAGCTCGCCGAGCGGGATGTGCTGCGATCCGGCGATCCGGCCGGCCGCCCACTCGTCTGGTTCGCGCACGTCCAGCAGGTGCAGGTCGGTTCGACCCTTCGCGTCCTCGGGCGTCACTGACAAGAATTCTGCGTCAGGCCGCCATACTGCGTGGAGAACGCCGCGAAGCACCGCGTGTAAGGGGAGGGACAGCGTGCGAGAGCCGTATCCAGTGGCCCTCGTGCCACTCTTCCCGCAATTCCTCGGGCGCCGGCGCGCGAAAGCGGACTTCCCGCTCCGCGCGATGGAGAAGCTCGGTCTGGACCGGCCCTCCTATTTCTTCGCCATGGACATCGCGACCCAAGACCCGCGCGGCGCGCGGCCGCAGGACATCGGCAACAGCGCGTATCGCACGACGGACGATGCGCTGCGAACGACGGCCGCCGCGGGTGAATCGGCCGGCCTGATTAGCTGGGCGGACGGCCGCTGGTCACTCACGGCGAGGGGAACGAGCGCCGTGAGCGAGCTGCGGCGCGCGATCGACGCGCACTACGCGTCGCAGGTACCGATCGCGAAGGACGAGCTCGATCGGCTGGCCGCGCTACTCGACGCCGCGTATCAGGCCGCGGCCACCTCAACAGAGCCCGTGACGCGCGAGCACACGCCCCGCGCCGCGCGCTACCGCTGGCAGGAGCCCTCGTCCCCGATGGCCCGGCTCGACGCGGCGATCTACGGGCTCTGGCAGGTCCGCGACGACTGTCACGTCCAAGCGTGGCGGGACGCCGGGCTCACCGGCCCCGCGCTCGACGTGCTCACACGGGTCTGGAAGGGCGAGGCGGCCACCGAGGCCGAGCTGATCGCGAAGATCGCGACGCAACGTCCCGACGACGTTCGCGCGGCGATCCAACAGCTTCGGTCGGCGGGCCACCTGGCAGCCGGACCGGCGCCCGAGCTGACCCCGAAGGGAACGGCGACCCGTGAGCGCATCGAGGCCGAGACCGACCGGTACTTCTTCGCGCCGTGGCCGGATGCTGTGGGAGCGCAGACCGAGTGGGCGACCGAGCGATTGGCGGCGGTGAACGCGGCCCTCGCGTAGAACGCGCTTTTCATGATCGTTACGTCTGGCACCAAATTTGCGCAGGTTCTCCGCGATGGCGATCGCGAGTCCTGGTCCGTCGGCCGAGCGGAGCGTCAGCCATGACGCCCGGATCCTGATCGTCGATGACGAATCGGACATCGCGAACCTGCTCGGCACGGTGCTCCGCGAGGAGGGCTTCTCGGTCCGCGTCGTGACCGACTCGCGCCAGGCCCTCGAGGTCTTCAACAGCTTCCGTCCCGATCTCGTGAGCCTCGACGTCATGATGCCCAGCGTCGACGGCATCAGCCTCTGTCTCCAGCTCCGCAAGGAGACCGACGTCCCGGTCCTCTTCGTGTCCGCGAAGAGCGATCCGCCGGACCGCGTGGTCGGTCTGCGTATCGGCGCCGACGACTACATGGGCAAGCCGTTCGACAACAACGAGCTCGTCGCGCGCGTCGAGGCCCTCCTGCGCCGTCGTTCGTACGCCGCGGTCGCCGATCGCGACCGCCGTCAGCTGCGCTTCGGGAGGTTCGTCATCGACCTCGGCAGCGTGCAGGCGATCCACGGCGACGTGGCCCTCCCGCTCACCCCGACCGAGTTCAAGCTCCTCAAGACGCTCGGTGGCGAGCCGGGTCGGGTGTTCACGCGCGACGACCTGCTCACCGGCGTGTGGGGCTACGAGCCCGGCAGCGACACGCGTCTGGTCGACGTGCACGTCGGGCGGCTACGGAAGAAGCTCCAGGACGGCGGCGTGACCGAGGTCTCGATCGAAACGGCGCGCGGCTTCGGCTACAAGCTCAGCGCGACGCAGCAGGGACAGGCGCCGGAGAACTAGCGCCCCGCAGCGCCTCGAGCCCGCGCATCAGCGAACCGAACTCGTCGAACGTCAGCGACTGCGGCCCATCTGACAGCGCGCGCTCAGGATCCGGATGCACCTCGATGATCAATCCGTCGGCGCCCGCGGCCACCGCCGCGCGCGCCATCGGTGCGACGTACGACGCTTTGCCGGTGCCATGGCTCGGATCGACGACCACGGGCAGATGCGAGAGCTCGTGGACGACGGCGACGGCGGAAACGTCGAGCACGTTGCGCGTGGCGGTCTCGCCGCCCGGGACGGGCAGGCCCCGCTCGCAGAGCATCACGTTGCGATTGCCCTCGCGCAGGATGTATTCGGCGCAGAGCAGCCAATTCTCGATCGTCGGGTACATCCCGCCGCGCTTCAGGAGCACCGGATGTCCCGACCGGCCGACCTCACGGAGCAGCGCGTAGTTCTGCATGTTCCGCGCACCGATCTGGAGGATGTCGACGTACTTCGCGCAGAGCGCGACGTCGTGCGGGTCGAGCACCTCGGAGACGATCGGCATGCCGGTCTCGCGCTTCGCGCGGGCGAGGAGCTCGAGCCCCTCTTTCCCGAGGCCCTGGAAGTCGTAGGGCGACGTCCGTGGCTTGAACGCGCCGCCGCGGAGGATGTTCGCGCCCGCGGCCTTCACCGCGTGGGCCGTCGAGAGCAGCTGCTCCTCGCTCTCCACGGAGCACGGCCCGGCCATCACCACCATTGCGCCCGCGCCGATCGCGAGGTCATCGACCATCACGACCGTCGGATCGGGATGGAACTCGCGCGACGCGAGCTTGAAGCGTTTGAGGACGGGGACGACCCGATCCACCGCCGGTAGGGACTGCAGCTGTTCGGCGAGCCGGGCCTTGTCGTCGTCGAGCACGCCGATCGCGCCGATGACGCTGACCTCGCTGCCCGACAGGTTCGCTCCGTACCCGCGCTCGCGGAGCCGATCGACGATGTGGTCGATCTGCTCCTTCGTCGCACCCTTCCGCATGATGATGATCACGCGAATATCGTACGAGCCGTGCCGCTGTACGCGTTCAAGGGACGGTCACCGCACGTGCACCCGACGGCGTTCGTGGCACCGACGGCGGTCCTCATCGGCGACGTGACGCTGCACGAGCACGCCTCCGTGTGGTTCGGGACGGTGTTGCGCGCTGATATGGACCGCATCGAGATCGGCGCGCGGTCCAACGTGCAGGACAACTCGACCATCCACACCGACGAGCACGAGCCCACGATCGTGGGCGAGGACGTGACGATCGGGCACAACGCGCTCGTCCACTCGAGCGTCATCGAGAACAACGTGCTCATCGGCCAGGCTGCAGTCCTCGTCGGCGGCTGCGTTATCGGAACGGGGTCGATCGTCGGCGCCGGGGCCGTGGTGCGTGCCAAGATGACCGTGCCGCCGCGCTCCCTCGTGGTCGGCGTGCCCGCGACGGTCGTCCGCGAGGCACGGCCCGAGGACGAGCGCTGGACGGTGAAGGCCGCCGAGCACTACGTCGATCTCGCGTCCTGGTACCGCGACAACATCGACGGAGAGCGCTAGTGGCGACGCTCCGCATCGACGGCAACAGCCTCACCATCGCCGACGTCATCAGCGTCGCGCGGCGCGACACGCCTGTGGCGCTCGACCGCGCGTCCGAGCAGCTTGTGCGCGCGGCCGCGAAGCTCGTGGCCGAGTCGGCGGACGGGGACGCGGCCGTGTACGGCATCAACACCGGTTTCGGCGATCTCTCGCAGGTCCGGATCCCCCGCGCCGATCTCGCGAAGCTCCAGCTCAATCTCCTGCGCAGCCACGCCGCGGGCGTCGGCGATCCGCTACCGCAGGACGTGACGCGCGCCGTCCTGCTGCTGCGCGCGAACACGCTCGCCTGCGGACGCTCCGGCGTGCGCCCCGAGACCATCGACCTCCTCCTCGACCTGCTGAACCGCGGCGTGCATCCGGTGATCCCCATGCACGGGAGCGTCGGGGCGTCCGGTGACCTCGCGCCGCTCGCGCATGCTGCGCTCGTGCTGGTCGGCGAGGGTCAGGCGACGTTCGAGGGAAAGGTCCTGAGCGGCGCCGAGGCGCTGAAGCGCGCGGACCTCCGGCCCCTCGAGCTCGGGCCCAAGGAGGCGCTCGCGCTCATCAACGGCACGCAGGTG
>DATCOR010000086.1:0-3006 GCA_036564585.1 Candidatus Limnocylindria bacterium
CGACTACGTCGCCAAGCCCTTCGGCCGCCAGGAGCTCGTCGCGCGCGTGCAGGCGCTGCTCCGCCGCTCGGGCGCGCAAGCCGAGCGGTCGGAGACGTATGGGGACGACCAGTTGACGATCGACTTCGCTCAGCGCGCCGTCAAGCGGGAGGGCCGCGAGGTGCAGCTCACCCCGCTCGAGTTCAAGCTCCTCGCGACGTTCGTGCGCCATCCGAACCAGGTGCTCAGCCGCGATCAGCTGCTCGAGCTCGTCTGGGACGACCCGTTCGGCGTCTCGCCGGATCAGGTCAAGCTCTATGTGGGCTACCTCCGCCGCAAGCTCGATCCGGACGCCCCCGAGCGCGCGCCGATCGAGACCGTGCGCGGTTTCGGCTACCGCTACCGCCGAACCAGCGATTAGCCAGACCTACCGGATTCATACCGCGGCGCAGCTCGCATTCCCGCCCGACTGGGTCAGAACGTGAAAGACAAGCGGCCCCTCTCGGAAGGAATTGAAGATGAAGCGCAACACCCTCATGAAGCTCCTCGGCTCGTTCGCGGTGCTCGGCGCTGCAGCCAGCATCACAGGCCTCGGAACCTTCGCAACGTTCACTAGCTCGACCTCGGCGAGTCAGTCGATCGCATCGGGCACCGTGTCCATCAATCTCGGTGCCATCGGCGCGGCCAACCGGCTCACGATCGGCGCTGCCAACCTCGTGGCGGGCGACACCGTCCAGCGTGCGGTCGATCTCATCAACAGCGGCACCGGAACCTCGGACCCGCTCGGCTCGATCCAGCTCACGACCAGCGCGTCGCCGAGCTCGGGTCTCGACACCGATGCGGTGACTGGGCTCCAGATGGCTATCGACAAGTGCTCGGTCGCGTGGACGGAGTCGGGTCCCCCCTACACCTACACGTGCAGCGGCACGACCACGACCGTCCTCACCACGCGTGCGGTGATCGGCGTGAACCTGGCGCTCTCGAACCTGTCGGCGCTCACGACCGGCTCGACCGACCATCTGCACGTGACCCTGACCCTGCCTGCGGCGGCGCCGAACGCGCTCCAGGGACAGACGTCCGGGATCTCGTACACCTTCGCCGGCACGCAGCGCGCTGCGGCGAGCAAATAGGCGACGGGATCGGGGCCGAGCGATGAACTCCCACGACCAGCGGCAGGCGCGACGGACGATCGAGTGGATCGTCCGTGGCGCACTGCTGCTGCTCGTCGGCTTCGCCGTCGGGGCTTTCCTGCTCCTGGCGATCGTTCCGCGGCTCGGCTGGTTCCGGCCGTTGACGGTCCTCTCGGGGAGCATGCGGCCGGCGTTCTCGCCGGGCGATCTCATCCTCGTTCGCCCTGAGCCGATGCGCGACGTGCGGGTCGGCCAGGCCATCTCCTTTCGCGTGCCCGTCGGCGCGCACCAGGTCGAGACCCACCGTGTGATCCGGCTCGTCCGCGGCGGCAATCATCCGATCGTTCAGACGCAGGGCGACGCCAACAACCACCGCGATCCCTTCACTGCCGAGCTCCATGGCCGGATCGCGTGGCGCGAGGCGCTCGTCGTCCCATACGCGGGCTACGTGATCCACGGCTTGCGCAGTCGCGCGCTCCGCCTAGCCGCCGTGGTCGTCGCTCCGGCGCTGATCGCCCTGTTGATCCTGCTCGACCTTTGGGCGCCCGGGGCGCGCGGACGGGAGCGGCGTGCGGCCTCCTAGAAGACTCGTGGCGACGGTCATCGCCGTCGCCGCGCTCTGCGCCGCCTCGACCGCGACCGCACAGTTCACGAAGTCCGCCACAGCCGGCCCGATGAGCTTCGCCAGCGCAACGCTTGCCCCGCCGACCGCGGTGACCGCGACGCAGACGAACTGTAAGAACAACAAGCCGCCGACGAACACGATCGGCTGGACGGCGACGTCCTCCCCTTTCGCGACTGGGTACCGCGTCGAGCGCGGGACGACGAACGGCGGGCCGTACAGCCTCGTGGCCAACGTCGCGATCGGGACAACCTCCTACCTCGACGTGGACCCGACCCTCGGCTTCACGACGACCTACTACTACCGGGTGCTTTCCACCTACCAGTCGTGGACGGGCGCTTCGGGCCAGGTCGCACTAACGACGCTCGACAACAAGTGCGTCTAACCCCCGGGTAGTTCAAAAGGAGGATGCCCGGCGCTGCAAACGGTGGATTCGGATCGACCCGTCGCGCGACGATGACTGGAAGAGCATGCACTCGTCTACCGCAACCGCATTGCGGAGCCGGCTCCTCTGGCAAGGCTACGCCGCGGCCGCGTTCGTGCTCAGCGTCGTCTACTTCTGCCTACGCGCTGGGTCTGACGCGCAGCTCGTCATCTACCAGCTCCTCGGACTCGCGGCCCCGATCGCGATCGTAGTCGGCCTCCGTCGCTACCGGCCGGCTCGCTACCAGCACTGGCTCCTGTTTGCGGCGGGGCTCGTGCTCTGGGTCGTCGGAGACGCGTACATGGACTCATATCTCTGGTTCCTGGGCCGCCAGGCGCCGTACCCATCGGCCGCGGACCTCGCGTACCTGGGCGCGTATCCGCTGCTGATCGGCGGTGTACTCGTCTTGCTGCGCGGCTGGGGACGACCACGGATCGGCGACCTGCTCGACGGAGCCATCATCGCCATAGCGGCAGCGCTCGTCACCGCGCCGGTTCTGCTCGCGCCTCTGATTGCGACGGCCTCGAGCGCGTTCCAGGACACGATCACCATCGCGTACCCCGTCGCCGACCTCATCATGCTGATCGCGCTCGTACAGCTTCTGTTTCGCGCCCGCGTCCCGAACTTCTCGCTGCGCTGCGTGATGGTCGGGATCGTCGCCTTGCTGATCGCGGACGTCGTCTACAGCTTCCTGAACCTGAACGGGGCGTACACGAGCGGCATGGCCGTCGATGCCGGCTGGATGGCGAACTACGCGCTTTGGGGCGTCGCGGCCCTCCACCCGTCGATGGCTGCGATGCGCTCGGTCCCTGAGCGAAGACCGCCAGGGCTGTCGGCGTGGCGGGTGGGGG
>DATCOR010000088.1:0-3441 GCA_036564585.1 Candidatus Limnocylindria bacterium
CCGGCACGAGATGGACGTGGCAATCGATCAACCCGGGCAAGACCACCAGCTCGCCGGTGTCGATGACCTCGGCACCCTTCGGCGCGTCCTTCGCGATGCTCTGGATGACCCCGTCCTCGATGACGACGAACCGGCCGCGGACCGGATCGGCGCCCGTGCCATCGATGAGCGTGGTCGCGCGAACAGCGACGGTCATGCGATCGCCTCCTCGAGCTTCGGCCGGACCTCGGTCGCGATCCGCTCGATCGTCTCGTGGTCGAACGGCGCCATGAAGTACAGGATGAATCCGCGCGCGCCGGCCCGCCACAGCGCGGCGCAGCGTTCGACGAGCGCGTCGACGGTGTGGATCGGGTTCATCTGGAGCGGCTCCGGGCGGTTGGATCGCGCGCGCACGCGCTCCAGCTGCGCTGTGACATCGCTGACCTTCGCGCGAAGGACGACGTCGGGCCGCACGCTCGTGAGCGGCTTGATCTCGCGGACGTCGCGGCCGACGTCGGCGCAGTGCGCCGCAAGGACCTCGAGCTTGTGCGCGATGACCTCTGGGGTGCCGTGGCCGTGCCAAAAGTCCGCGTATCGGGCGACCGTGCGGAGCGTCTTCTGCTCGCCTCCGCCACCAATGAGTAGCGGGAGCCGCTCCTGCACCGGCTTCGGCTCGGCGACCGCATCCGTCAGCGTGTAGTGCTTGCCGGCGAAGCTCGCAGTCGGCTCGTCGAGCAGCAGGCGCAGCACGCGCGCGGCCTCGTCCATCCGGGCGAGCCGGCCGGCGGTCGAGGGGAAGCGCAGGCCGTACATCGCGTGCTCGCCCTCGTGCCAGGCGGCGCCGAGCCCGAGGATCGCACGGCCGTTCGTGATGTGGTCCAACGTCGCGACCATCTTCGCGAGGACCGGCGGATGGCGATATGTGTTCCCGGTGACGAGGGTGCCGAGACGGACGCGCGTCGTCAGGGCGCCCCACGCCGCGAGCAGCTCCCAGGCCTCGAACATCGGCCCCTTCGGATCGCCGTCGAGCGGGACGAAGTGATCCCACGTCCAGACGGAATCGAACCCGAGCCGATCGACGAGCGCGACGGTCTCACGCAGCTCCGTCCAGGTCGTGTGCTGGGCCGGGAGGTTGATGCCCCAGTGCGGTCGCGGGGTCGCGACTATCCGAGCTTCCCGGTCGCCGCGTAGCGGTCGGCGACCGCGAGCGCCTCGTCGATCGCGTTGGTGCCGATGCGCAGCTCGTCATCGGTGACGATGAGCGGCGGCGCGACGAAGAGCATGTTCCAGCGGCAGAAGACGTACACGTCGCGCTTCATGAGCTCACCCTTGAGCGCGTTCGCGAGCGCGCTGGACGGGCCGTTCCACTGCTCGAGCATCTCCTTCGTGCCGCGATCCTTCACGAGCTCGATGCCCCAGAACAATCCGCGACCGCGGACGTCACCGATCGACGGATGCTTCGCGGCGAGCGCCTTGAGCTCGCGACCAAGGAGCTCGCCCATCCGCGCGGAGTTCCCGATGAGGTCCTCGGCCTCGTATGCGTCGAGCGTCGCGACGCCGGCGGCACAGGCGAGCGCGTGACCGCTGTACGTGAGGCCGCCCCAATAGACGTTGTCGTCGAAGTGCTTGGCGATCTTCTCGTTGACCATCGCGCCGCCGAGCGGCACGTACCCGGAGTTCACGCCCTTCGCGAAGGTCATGATGTCGGGCACCGTCTTCCAGTGCTCCGAGGCGAACCACTTGCCCGTGCGCCCGAAGCCGGTCATGACCTCGTCGAAGACGAGCACGATGCCGTACCGGTCGCAGAGGGCCCGGAGGCCCTGAAGGAAGCCGTCGGGCGGGACGAGCAGGCCCGAGGTGCCGACGATCGGCTCGAGCAGGATCGCGGCGATGTACTGCGGGCCCTCGTACCAGATGACCTCTTCGACGTGCGCGAGCGCCTTCTGCGCGTCGTCGCCGAAGACGGACCGGTACGGGTCCGGATTGAGGAAGTGCACGACCCCCGTGATGCCGGGCTCGTTGGCCCAGCGGCGATTGTCGCCGCCGAGGCTCATGGCGCCCTGGGTCTGGCCGTGGAAGCTCCGCCATTGCGTCAGGATCTTGTGGCGGCCCGTGTACAGACGCGCGAGCTTGATCGCGTTCTCGTTCGCCTCGGTGCCGCCCGTCGTGAACAGGATCTTAGTGAGGTCGCCCGGTGCCTTGTCCGCGAGCTTGCGGGCAAGCGTCGCCTGGGCCTCGGTCGTGAACGCGGGGGTGACGTAGTTGAGCGTCGCGGCCTGCTCCTGGATCGCGCGCACGACGCGCGGATGGCCGTGTCCGAGGTTCGAGTTCACGAGCTCGGAGGAAAAATCGAGGATCCGGCGCTCGCCAGAGTGCAGCCAGACGCCCTCGGCACCGGTGATGACCAGGGGCGAAATATTTCCTTGCGCGGACCAGTTCACGAGGACGTGCTTCTTCGTGTCCGCCAGGACTTTCGCGACGTCGGTGCGATCCTGCGTGAGCGCCATCGGCGCTCGGACTATACGCTCGGAGGCCACTGATGACGTTCTTCGGCCTGCAGCTTCACCCGCAATACACCACCTGGGACGAGATGCGCGACGCTGCACTCCTCGCCGAGCAGAGCGGGTGGGACGTCCTCATGACCTGGGATCACTTCGTGCCGCTCATGGGCGACGTCACCGGGCCGAACCTCGAGGGCTGGCAGGTGCTCGCCGCGTTCGGCGCGATCACGAAGACGCCGAAGATCGGGATGCTCGTGACCGGCAACACGTACCGCCACCCTGCCGTGCTCGCGAACATGGCCTCCACGCTCGACAACATCACGAACGGACGCGCGGTCCTTGGGATCGGTGCCGCGTGGAACGAGCACGAGCACCGGATGTACGGGATCGACTTCGACACGCCCGCGATCCGGCTCGCGAAGCTGCGCGAGGCGACCCGGATCATCCGCGGCCTGCTCGATAAGGGGACGGTGACGTACGAGGGCAAGTACTACAAGCTGGAGAACGCGACGCTCGGGACCCGGCCGATCCAGAAGCGCGTGCCGATCCTCATCGGCGGCGGCGGCGAGCAGGTAACCCTCAAGATCACCGCGCGGTACGCCGACTGGTGGCACGGCTTCGGGACGCCCGAGATCATCAAGCACAAGCTCGAGGTCCTGAAGAAACACTGCGCCGACGTCGGACGGGACCCGGGCGAGATCGCGCCGACGGGCGGCGGAGGCATCCTGGTCCGCGACGACCTCAACACGGTCGACAAGCGGATGCGCGAGGTCGCCGCGCGGAACAAGGTCGAGGCGCCGAACCGGCCGGCCGTGCTCGGGAAGCCCGACGACATCGCGAAGCGGCTGCTCGAGTACCACAAGGTCGGGGTGAAGGGCTTCCTGTTCGGGATGTCACCGCCGTACGACCGCGAGACGATCGAGCGGACGATGACCGAGGTGAAGCCGCGCTTCCTGGAGCT
>DATCOR010000057.1:0-10069 GCA_036564585.1 Candidatus Limnocylindria bacterium
CGTCGGCTGCTCCGCGCAAGTGGAGCAGGCAGCCGGGGTTATCCGTGACCAGGACCTGCGCACCGGTCGCGCGCACACAGTCGAGCTTCCGCTCGGCGATCTTCTGCGCGAGGGCCGGATGGTCGATCGAGGTCGAGCCGCCGAATCCGCAGCAGACCTCGCGCTCCGCGAGCTCGAGCACCGGGACACCGGCACGCCCGAGCAGCCGCGAGCCCGCATCGCCTGAACGCATGACGTTCGTGGTCTGACAGAAGGCGTGCACGGTGACCGGCGCGGCGTCCTGCCGTAGGGGACGCTGCGGCGGATCGGCGACGCGATCGAGGAAGGTGAGGAGATCGAGCGTCCGCGCCGCGATGCGCTCGGCGCGCGCGGCCCACTCGGGCTCGTCCGCGAAAAGCTCGGCGTAGTCATGGCCGATGGCGATCGCGCAGCTCGCGCCGGCGCTCACGATCCAATCGGCGGGCACGACCTCGAGCGAGCGGACCGTCTGCTTCGCCATCCGCCGGGCGGTGGCGCGGTCGCCGGCGTCGAGCGGCGGGAGCCCGCAGCAGTGCTGGCCCGCGGGAACAACGACTCGGGCGCCGCACGCGCGGAGCACCTCGACCGCCGCGGTGGCCTGCTCGGGGGCGAAGCGGTCGGCGATGCACTGAAGGAAGTACGCGACCGTGAGCCCGCGAGCCTTGCTATCGGTCCATGGACCGCTGCCGTGAGGCTCGAACTCGCGGCCGAGGAGCGTGTCGCGCGCGGGCTCGGCGGCGAGCGCCGGGACGCTCCGCCACCGCTGCGCGGGTGGCAGAGGGATCCGGAGTGAGGCGCCGCGGCGGAACGGCCGCTGGAGTACGGCTGCAGCGCGCATCACGGCATCGAAGACCCGCGGCCTGGACCACACCGCGAAGGCGACGCGCTTCGCCAGGGGTAGCCCATTCGCCTCGACGACGCGCGCCCGCACGCGGAGGATCTGCTGCGGCAGGGGGATGTCGACCGGGCAGATCGTCGCGCACGCGTTGCAGCTCACGCAGAGGCTCTGCGGGCCGACGGCGTTCGCGAGGCCGTGGTGCGCGGCGGTGTTCACGAGCCCGACCGGCCCCGAGTAGATGTAGCCGAACACATGACCGCCGACCACCTGGTATGAGGGACAGACGTCGGCGCACGCCGCGCAGCGGATGCAGCGCAGGACGTCGCGCAGGCCGGCATCCTCGTGCAGCTCGGTGCGGCCGTTGTCGACCAGCACGAGGTGGATCTCGCGATCCCCATCCGCGCCGGTGATGAAGCTCGTGTAGGTCGTGATCTCCTGCGCGGTCGCGCTCCGCGCCAGGAGCCGCAGCTGCGCGGCCGCGGCCGCGAACGTCGGCACGAGCTTCTCCCAGCCGGCAATGACGATGAGCGTCTTCGGCAGCGTGCTCACGAGATCGCCGTTGCCCTCGTTCGTCACCAGCATCACGGTGCCGGTCTCGGCAATGAGCGCGTTCGCGCCGATCATCCCCGCACCCGCGTTCAGGAACACCCGGCGAAGCTCCGCGCGCGCGAGGCGGACCATCTCGCCGATGTCGTCCGGGTCGACCGTCCGGTGCGTCTCGGCCTCGAAGAGCGTCGCGACCTGCTGGCGGCTCTTGTGAATGGCCGGCATGACCATGTGACTCGGCGTCTCGTGGGCGAGCTGGATGATCCACTCGCCGAGATCGGTCTCGACCACGCGGATGCCGGCCGCCTCGAGGTGATGGTTCAGGAACACCTCTTCGGCGACCATCGACTTCCCCTTCGCGAAGAGCGTGACGCCGCGCTCCTGTAGAAGCCGCAGCACGATCGCGCGCGCATCGTCGGCCGTCGCCGCGTCGTGCACGACCCCGCCGCGCGCGGTGAACGCGCTGACGAAGCGCGCCCGCGCCGCGCCGGGATCGGCCAGCATGCCGTCCTTCGCTGCGACCAGCTGCGCCTTGGATCTCGCGAACGACGTCCCGGTCTCGCCCTCGAGCCTCGCGAACGCGGCATCTCGAGTGAGCCGCCAGGCCCGCTGGAACAAGAGCAGATTGCTGCGCAGGCGTGGGTCCGCGAGCGCGCGCCGGTACCGTTCGCCGAACGGCGCGATCACCCGACGAGGACCACGTGGAGCTCGCGGGGTCCGTGCACGCCGACCGTGAGGGCGCGCTCGATGTCCGCGGTGCGGCTCGGCCCGGTCATGAGGGTCACGTACGGCCGGCCGCCGCGCACGAGGCTCTCGATCCGAACCAGGGCTTCGTCGAGTGTCGGCACGAGCTCGCTCGCCGGCACGAGGAGCCAGAGGCGTTCCGCAAGCAGCGCGGCGCCGCGCTCGGTTCGCAGAAGCGCGACCGCGACGGATCCGGTCTCCGCCACCGCAAAGAGGCCCGCGGCGATGCGATCGCCATCACCGTGCCCGGCTGCGCCGCGCGCCGCAGAGTCATCGGGAGCGGCGGTGACGACGGCTCCGACGGCGGCCGCCTTCTGCGCGAACTGCTCGCGGAGGTCGGACATCAGCCCGCGCGCTCGAACCGGTCCGCCTTCTCGTTCCACCGGAACAGCAGCTTCGCGTCCGGCTTGCCGTCCTTCACGCCGCGGATCTCGTGCACCGTGCTGACGACGCGTCGCGTCGGATGCTCCCACTCACCGAGCGAGCGCAGGTACACGACGAGCGAGATGCGCGCGGCATGCGCGTCGGGCACGCCGCAGCCACCGCAGATGATCCCGAACGCCTCGTCCGGATCTGGCGCGTGCAGTGCGGTCGCGAGCGCGGTGCCCTGGGTGATGCCGTTGAACGCGCGGCGAACCGGATCGCCCCACACGTAGCCGGTGGACCACGCGCCGCGGCTGATCTCCGGGACGATGAGGTACCCACCCTTGGCCTTTTGCACGAGCGGATCTACATCGTCGCCGTCGTAGCCCAATGCGAGCACCGGCTTCGACTGCTCGGCCAGCATCGCGCGCATCGTCGTGGTCTTGCCCGCGAGGCGCGGGACGGCCATCACGATGAAGCTCTTGTGGTCCCGCGCGGTGTCGCGCAGGACGTCCGCGATCTCCTGGGACATCGTGCCGTTCGCGACCTGATCCGCGAGCCGGATCACCTTCTCCGCCACGGTGCGCAGCGTAGCGATGCCCGGACATGGGCTGCGCCCGCCTGGAGGCGGGCGCAGTCGGTCAAGGAGGGAGTGGTGGGGTGGTCTCTCTTAGCGGCGCGGGCCTCGTCCGGCCGGCTCGGTCGAGTCGGCGAGCTTGGTCATCCGATCGGTGAGCCCGCTCTCGAGCTGGGTGGCCTGAGCGGCGGTGAGCGTGCCCGCGGTCTTCGCGGTTTCGATCTTCGCGGTCGCGTCGGCGACGAGCGCCTGCACGAGCTGGTCACGGGTCTTGCCCGCGGCGGTCGCGATCTGCGTCAGGGTCTGGCCCGCTTCCATCTTGGTGCGCAGGTCGGCGGTCGTGGTGCCGAGGAACGTGGCGGCGGCGGCGAGCGGGTCACCCTGCACGCCGAAGCCGAATCCGCCGCGCGGACCGCCTGGTCCGCCGAGGCCCGGTCCGCCGGGGTTCGCGGTGCCCTTCGCGTCGACGAACGTCGAGATCGACTGCTGCTCGGCAGCAGTGAGGGCCGCGATGAGGCCGTCGCGGGTCTTCCCGTTCGCGACGGCGATGTCGGCGAGGCTTTTGCCGGCCGCGAGCTGGGTCCGCAGGTCCGCGGCCGTGATGCCGATGTAGGTGGCCGCGGCGGTCGCCAAGTCGGCGCCACCGTGCAGACCGTTGTCCGCGAGCGTGCCCGGGTTCGTACCGAGCTGAGCCGCGAGCTGGGTTCCGATGCCCGGCTGCGCGGCCGCCGCCGTCGCCGAGGTCCAGAGGATCGCCGCGCTGGCGATGCCGCTGGAGAAGACCAGCGCCACGCCGGTCGCGATGAGGACTCGCTCCACATTCTTCACGATCGACTCCTTGCGTTCGTTCACGCCGTCGTGGCGTCGACAGTCAAGGTGGCACTCGCCGGGCGGCGGGTCATGAGAGGCCCTTAAGAAAGGCCCGAAAAGGCCGGGTTCTTAGCCCCTTCTTAGGCCGGCGTTCCTAGACTCGACTCGTGAACGTCCTCCTGGTCGAGGACGATCCCGCCGTACGCGGCGCGGTGGAGCGGGCGCTCCGCCACGCCGGGCATCAGCCGGCACTGGCCACGGACGGGATCCGGGCGCTGGAGCAGGCGACGTCCGTCCCGTACGACGCGGTGGTCCTCGACCTCGGCCTGCCCGGTCTCGACGGCCTCGAGGTGTGCCGCCGCCTCCGCGCGGCCGGCAACCAGGTGCCCGTGCTCATGTTGACCGCGCGCGCGGCCGTGGCCGAACGCGTCTCCGGCCTCGATGCCGGAGCCGACGACTACCTGGTGAAGCCGTTCGCGCTCGACGAGCTCCTCGCGCGGCTGCGCGCCTTTGAGCGGCGCGCGCCGTCGGCCGGCCAAGGTCGCGGCGAGCTGCGATTCGGCGATCTCGTCGTGGACCGCGACGCGATGACCTGCCGCCGCGGCGCCCGCGAGATCCAACTGTCGCGCACCGAGTACCAGCTGCTCGAGCTGCTCCTCGCGAACCAGGGCAAGGTCCTCAGCCGCGACGTGATCTTCGACAAGGTCTGGGGCTACGACTTCGGCCCCGAATCGAACTCGCTCGACGTGTACGTCGGGTACCTGCGCCGCAAGCTCGAGGCCGACGGCGAGCCGCGGATCATCCACACCGTGCGCGGTGTCGGCTACGTGATGCGCGAGGCATGAGCTTCCGCCTTCGTGTCACGCTGCTCGCCGCGGGAGCCGTGGCCGTCGCCGTCGTCGGCGCGGCGCTGCTCATGTTCCTGGTCCTGCAGCAGCAGCTCCTCGCGCAGGTCGATCGAAGCCTCGCCGATGCGGCGACCACGGCCCAGAGTCAGGGGCCACGCGGCAACGACCGTGGTGGCCGGCCGCCGTTCGGCGATCCCGGCCAGACGGTGTCCGGTCGCGGCGACGTCTTCGCCCAGAGCATCGATGCGACCGGACGCGTGATCCGCGCCGACTACTCGCAGCCGGTGCCGGCCCTCGTGACTGCGGAGGCCAAGCAGGTCGCCGCGACGCAGCCGAAGGACGGCGCCCGCTTCGACACGACCATCAGCGGCACGCCGTATCGGGTGCTCGTCGTGCCGCTCGGCGGTGGCACCGCGCTGGAGCTCACCTACGCGTTGACCGACATCGACGCGGTGCTCACCGAGACGCGTAACCGGCTCATCTTCCTCGCTCTGGGTGGGGTGCTCCTCGCCGCGGCGCTCGGGACGATCGTGGCGCGCGCAGCGCTCGCGCCGGTGGAGCGGCTGACGTCGGTCGTCGAAGAGGTCGCCCGCACGCGTGATCTCTCACGTCGCGTCGCGGCCGGCGGCAATGACGAGCTCAGCCGGCTCGCGGCGAGCTTCAACGAGATGCTCGGAGCGCTCGAGGTGTCGCTCCGCCAGCAGCGCCAGCTGGTCGCCGACGCGTCGCACGAGCTTCGCACGCCGCTCACGAGCCTGCGGACCAACCTCGAGCTCCTCGCGCGCGGCCATCCGACCGATGAGGTCGAACGGCACGCGGTGCTTACCGATCTGGTCACCCAGATGGAGCGACTCTCGACCCTCGTCGCCGACCTCATCGATCTCGCACGCGACGAGGAGGCCGCGCTCCCGATCGAGGACCTGCGTCTCGACGAGCTCGTGGCCGACGCGCTCGCGGGCGTGCGCGGGCGATACGCCCAGGTGACGTTCACGCTGTCGAGCGAGCCGACGGCGATCCAGGGTGTGCGCTCGCGGATCTCGCGGGCCGTGACGAACCTCCTGGACAACGCCGGCAAATGGAGTCCCGCCGGCGGCACGGTCGAGGTGAACGTGACCGCCGGCGAAGTGAGCGTGCGCGATCACGGCCCCGGCGTCGCGGCCGAGGACGCGCCGCACGTGTTCGATCGCTTCTGGCGCGCGAGCAGCGCACGCCATCTGCCTGGGTCCGGGCTGGGCCTGTCGATCGTGAAGGACGTGGCCGAGAAGCACGGCGGGACCGTGACGCTCGAGCCGGCCCCCGGCGGCGGCGCTCACTTCCGGCTTCGCCTTTTGCCCGGATGAGTCTTAGCCGCGGCTCATGAATCTCGGCCCGCGATGCGTTTTCCTTCGTGCGTGACGTCGTTCGAGCTCCTCATCCTCGGCTACCAGGTGCTCCTGTACGCAGGGCTTCGGGTGCGCCTCGTCGCGGCGTAGACCTACCATCGAACGACGCCCACGCTGAACGCGCGCACCGTCCGCTGCACCCACCGGGACGCGATCAAGCGCGTCGTCCCCGACGGTGAGGGCTGCGCCGAATGTCTCGCGACCGGCGACGAGTGGGTCCACCTGCGGATGTGCCTGAGCTGCGGCGCGGTCCGCTGCTGCGACTCGTCTCCGAACCAGCACGCCTCCAAGCACGCGCGCACAACCGGTCACCCGATCGTGCGGTCGATGGAGCGCGGCGAGAACTGGATGTGGTGCTACGTGGACGAGGTCTACATCGAGCCCATTTGAAGGGAGCTCGCGGCGCTAACGCTGCCCCAGGGTCACCACGAGCGCGACGATGACGAACGTCACCGCGAAGATCGGCACCGCGAGCGCGGCGAAGATGATGTGGTCCTGCTTCCGATACTGCGGATCAGGCTTTTGGGGCGGCGTTCCGTGAGCGGCGATCGAGCGAGAGGCTACTACGATCCCACCGTGAAGGCCTGAGGCCGCGATGGAGATCGCGATCCTCATTTGGTTCGTCATCGCGGCCGGGATCGCCGCGGGTGCGTTCGTCATCGCGCGCTCGGCGATCCAGATCGCGTCGGTCGCCTACAACGTCCTCGAGAAGCGTCTCGACCCGCGGGTGGCCACAGGCCAGACGATCGCGTTGACGCTCGCCGCGATCGCCGCCTTCGTCGCGACGTCGATCATCGCGGGGATCGCGATCCTCGCGATGCTGCAGGGTCTGGTGGATGCGAGCGGCCTGAATCAGTAAATGAGGAAGCGCCGGCGGTCGCCGGCGCTTCGTCGTGTCGCGGGTGCAGTCTCGGTCAGATCGTCTTCGGCGTCTCGGGCTGCGGCGATGGCCGCGGCTGAAGCGGCTGATCGATCGGCTGACCGCCTTGCTTGCCCTGCTCCACCTGCGGCGGCGGGTGTTCGCCCGGCCGCGGCGGAAGTGGACCCTGAGGGTTCATTGCGAAGCCTCCTTCAGTGTTTCGGCGCGAGCCGAACACACCACCCCATCCCGCAGGGGCCGTGCCAGGCCGGTGCGCTACCGACCGACAGACCCAGGCGTCGGCGTTTTCGCATCGAGCCGCGCGACCAGCGCGCGGACGCGGCGCTCGATGCCGTCCCGCACCGTGCGGAACGCCGCGAGCCGGTCGTCCTGGGTGCCGCGGGCGAGCGCCGGGTCGGCGAACTTCCAGCGCAGCTGGAGCGTCGCGGGCGGCGGGATCGGACAGTTCGCGTCGCAGACCGTGACGCACACGTCGAACGGACCGGCCAGCTCGTCGATCGACTTGCTGCGGTGGTCCGAGATGTCGATTCCGGCCTCACGCATGACGCGCACCGCGAGCGGATGGAGCTCGCTCGCGACGGTGCCGGCGCTCTCGGCGACGAACCGGTCGCCGCCGATCGAACGGAGGAAGCCCTCGGCCATCTGCGACCGCGCGGCGTTGTGACCGCACAGGAACACGACGCGGGTCATTCCTCCCTATCGTCGCACCATGCGATCCGGGCCGCTTCGCCACAAGTGGTTCGCCGCCTTCACGGCGACCGTCACGTCGGGATCGATCGGCGACGAGATCATGCGGCTTGCGCTCCCGCTCCTCGTCCTGGACCTGACCCACGACATCGGCGCCGCCGCGATCCTCCGGGTCATCGAGAGCGTGCCGTACGTACTGTTCGGCGCGTTCGCGGGCGCGCTCATCGACCGCTCCGAGAAGCGCCGGCTCCTGGCGATCACGACCGTCCTCAGCTTCATCTTCACCGCGTTCATTCCGATCTCGGTCGAGCTGGGGTGGTTCTCGCTCGGGCTGCTCTACGCGGTCTCGTTCATCCTCGGCACCCTCGAGGTCGTCTGGGGCATCACCGCCGACTTCAGCGTCGTGCCGGCGCTCGTCGAGCCGGACGAGCTCACCGTCGCGAACGCGACGTACCTGACCGCCGACCGGGTCGCGCGCATCGTCGGCCCGAGCCTCGGTGGTGTCGCCGTCGGTGCGCTCGCGTTCGGCGGCGTGTACGGCTCGGCGAACGCGCTCTGGTTGTCCGCGCTCCTGTACCTGCCCTCGCTGGTCGTGTTCCTCCGGATGCCGCCGCTGAACGACGTCGATCCGTCGACGGTGGCGCCGCTCACCGTGGCCAACGTCAAGACCGAGGTCGGCGAGGGCTTCACGTTCATCTGGCGCAGCACGGTCCTCCGCGCGCTGTTCGTCCTCATGTTCATCAGCAACCTCGGCAGCCAGGGGATGAACACGCTCCTGCTGTTCGTCCTGCGCGAGGAGTACAAGCTCGACGCGATCACGATCGGCCTCGCGCTCTCGTTCACCGGCGTGATCCAGATCTTCGGCTCGGCGTTCGCGCCGCGTCTCGCGCGCGGACGCCCGCTCGGGCTCACAATGCTCATCGTCGTCTCGCTCGCCGCCCTCGCGAGCGGCGCCGCGTCTTTCGCGCGCTCGTGGCAGACGGTCGTCTTGGCGGTGACCGGCCGCCAGCTCGCCTGGAGCGCGCACATCGTCTACGCCTTCATCCCGCGCCAGCGCGAGGTGCCGGCGCAGCTGCGCGGCCGCGTGAACGGGGCGTTCCGCACGCTCATCCTCATCAGCAACACCGCGTCGCCGGCGCTGCTGTCGACGATCGCGGCCGCGTACTCCACGTCCGCGGCGTTCGCGGCGGCGGGCGTGCTCGGCGTGCTCTCCGTCGTCGTCAGCGCGCTCGGACCGCTCCGGAAGTACGACATCCGCGACGCCACCGAGGAGGCTGCGGCGATCGAGTCGGCCGCTGAGTCGGAGCCGACGCCCGCCGACTGAGCGGGCTAGGCTTGCGTGTGTTCCATCCATCCTTCGACGCGGAGGTCCCGTGACCGGCACGCTCTGGCTCACCCTCGGCGAAGCGAGCCGCATGCTCGGCGTCGATCCCGACACTCTGCGGCGCTGGGCCGACACCGGGAAGGTCGAGGTCCTCAAGACGCCGGGCGGTCACCGCCGGTTCCTCCGCGAGTCGATCGAGGGGATGCTGCCTCGTCCGCGTCGATCCCTCTCGGCGATCGGCGAAGCCCCGGACCGCATCGCCGCCGAGTTCCGCAAACGCGTGCGCAGCGATCTCGCGACGCAGGATTGGACCAGGCACTTCGACGAGACCTCACTCCGCTGGTTCCGCGAGCGCGGGATGCGGATGAGCGACCTGCTCATCGGCCATCTCACCGCGGGCCGGCCCGGCCACCACGCGCGGCTCGAGCAGGCAGCGGCGCTCGGGCGCGAGTACGGCGTCGAGGCGAAGCGGCAGGGCCTCTCGCTCGGCGAGGCCACGCAGGCGTTCCTGTTCTTCCGCGCCCGGTTCCTCGCGGAGATCGCGAATGTCGCGCGCCGGCGCTCGCTCGACCCGCAGCCGGCGGCGGTGCTGTTCGCCGAGGCCGATCGGGCGCTCGATGTGGTCATCCTGGCACTCATCGACGGGCATCGCGCGACCGGTGCGGCATGACCGACCTCAGCGCGCTCGGCGAGCGCGCCGTCAACGCGATCGAGGAGCGCCGCGACGCGCTCATCAAGCTGTCGCTGTCG
Source organism: Candidatus Limnocylindria bacterium (assembly GCA_036564585.1). Taxonomy (GTDB): domain Bacteria; phylum Chloroflexota; class Limnocylindria; order P2-11E; family P2-11E; genus UBA4735. The sequence goes on from DATCOR010000057.1 coordinate 9,768, forward strand.
CTGCACGGCGAGCCGGAGATCGGCTACCAGGAGCGCAAGTCCGCGGCGAAGCTCACGAAGTTCATCGAGGCGAACGGCTTCACGGTGCAGCGCACGTACAAGGACATCGAGACCGCGTACCGCGGCGACGCGGCGGGCCGATCGAAGGGGCCGACCGTCGCGATCCTCACCGAGTACGACGCGCTGCCGGACATCGGGCACGCCTGCGGCCACAACCTCATCGCGATGATGGGCACCGCCGCGGCCATCGGCGTCCGCGCGGTGCTCGACGACCTACCCGGACGGCTGGCCGCGATCGGCAC
>DATCOR010000065.1:0-7578 GCA_036564585.1 Candidatus Limnocylindria bacterium
GGGCGGGCAGTGCAGTGATCATCGATCGCAACCCGTATGTCCTGGCGCTCATCGTCGCCGGCGTGTGCGCGATGGTCCCGGTGCTGCGGCCGGATGACCTGACGATCCTGGGTGTCGGCTTCCTCACGTTCATCTTCGTGACGCAGGCGGTCGCCTGGAATCTGGTCGGCGGCTTCGCGGGCCAGGTCTCGTTCGGTTTCGCGGCGTTCTTCGGGACCGGCGCGTACGTGACGGCGATCCTCTGGTCCCGCTACGGATGGGAGCCTGTTCTGACGCTGCCGGTCGCCGGCCTCGCGGCGATGGTCGTCGCGCTGCTCGTCGGGCTGCCCTGCTTTCGTCTCTCGGGACCGTACTTCTCGATCGCCACGATCGGTGTTGGCGAGGCCGCCCGGGTGATCGCGATCAATCTCGACAACATCACCGGCGGCGCGTCCGGCCTCGTCCTCCCGTTCACCGTGCCGGAGAAGTCGTGGTTCTATCGCGCCGGCCTCATCCTCGCGACGGTCACGTTCCTGTGTGCGGTGTGGATCCGGCGGCATCGCTTCGGTCTCGCGCTGTTCTCGCTTCGCATGGACCAGACGGCCGCTGAGAGCCTTGGTGTCCCGACCGCGCTCGTCAAGAACCTCGCCCACGTGGTCGCCGCCTTCTTCGTCGGGATGAGCGCGGGCCTTTACGTCGTGTACCTCTCGTACGCCCACCCAGATCAGGTGTTCGGGTTCGATCTCTCCATCGGGATGGTGCTCATGAACGTGATCGGAGGCATCGGCACGCTGTGGGGACCGGTGCTCGGCGCGGTGATCTACTTCCCGATCCGTCAGCTCGTCCTCTCGGACCCACGCCTCGTCGCGGTCAACCTGCTCGTATTCGGCGCGCTACTCATCCTCATCATCTTGTTCGAGCCGGGGGGCCTGCTCGGCCTCCTCTCTCGCGCGGGGGTCGTCGCGCGGAGCGGGCTCCGGCTCCGGCCGGCCTCGGACAAGCGGGCGAAATGACCGAGCCGCTCCTCGTCATCGACCACGTCAGCAAACGGTTTGGTGGACTCGTCGCGGTGAACGATGTCTCCCTCGAGATCGGACGTGGCGAGATCGTCGGCATCATCGGTCCGAACGGCGCCGGAAAAACGACACTCTTCGGCTGCGTGGTCGGCCTCCTCCGTCCGACCTCCGGACGCATCACCTTCGCCGGCGCCCAGGTCGACGGACTTTCGCAGCACGCGGTGGTCCGCCGCGGCATCTGCCACAGCCACCAGATTCCCGCGCCGTTCCCGTTCCTCGACGTGCGCGACAACATCCGGGTCGGCGCGTCGTTCGGCCGCCGCCGCGCCGAGGCCAGAGCTGTGGTGGATGAGGTGCTCGCCCGGACCGGACTCGAGCCGCTCTCGTCGACGCCCGCGCGCAACCTATCGGTCGGCAACCTGAAGCTGCTCGAGCTGGCTCGCGCCCTGGCGACCGGACCCGAGCTCCTCTGCCTCGACGAAGTCGGAAGTGGCGTCACTCCGGTCGAGCTCGACCGCATGCTCCAACTGATCCGCGACGTCAACGCCGCAGGCGTGACGATCCTCTACATCGAGCACAACATGCAGGCGATCGGTGCGGTGTGCCAGCGGGTCATCGTGCTCGATTTCGGTCAGAAGATCGCGGAAGGCACGCCCGCGGAGATCGGCGCCGACCCGAAGGTCATCGAGGCGTACCTTGGCGCGCCGATCGGCGAGAGCGCATGAGCCTGCTGTCGGTCGAGGCGCTGTCCGCGGCGTATGGCCGCGTGACGACGCTGTGGGATGTGTCGTTCACGGTGGCGGACGGCGAGATCGTGACCCTCATCGGATCGAATGGTGCCGGCAAGACCACGACCCTCCGCGTCGTGTCGGGCCTGCTGCCGGTCCGCGCTGGGTCGGTCCAGTTTGACGGACACGACCTCTCGCGGCTGCGGAGCGACCAGATCGTCGAGCTCGGCGTGGTGCACGTGCCGGAGGGCCGGCTGCTCTGGCCGCGGATGACCGTCGAGGAGAACCTCATGCTCGGCGCCTACCTGCCGAAGGCCAAGGTGAGGCGCGCAGAGAGCCTCGAGCGGGTTTACGGCCAGTTCCCACGGTTACGTGAGCGACGCGCCCAGCTCGCGGGCACGCTCTCCGGCGGAGAACGGCAAATGTGCGCGATCGCGCGCGGCCTCATGGCCATGCCCCGGCTGCTGATGCTCGATGAGCCGTCGCTCGGCCTCGCACCGATCCTCGTGGCCGAGATCTTTCGGACGATCCTCGCACTGCACGAACAGGGCATCACCGTTCTGCTTGTCGAGCAGAACGTGCACCGCGCACTCGAGATCGCGCAGCGCGGATACGTCCTCGAGCTCGGCAGGGTGGCGAAGACCGGCAGCGGGCAGGAGCTCCTCGCCGATCCACACATGAAGACCGCGTACCTGGGGCTCTAGGGCGGTCCCGGCGTCGACGCCGTATCGTCGACCCAAGTGACCGACATGCCCCCGGTGCTCACCCCCGCGTACCGGCTCGTCATCCGTCTCGAGATCGACAACCGACCGGGCATGTTCGCGGAGGTCGCCAGCACCATCGGCCAGCGGGGCGGCAGCCTCGGCGCGATCGACCTGGTCGAGGCGACGCCGACGAAGCACGTCCGCGACGTCACGGTCGACGTGCCCGACGAAGCGACCGGCGAGCAGTTGGCCGCGGACCTGCGCGCGATGCACGGCGTGGTCGTGCGCTCGGTCTCCGACCGCACGTTCCTCATGCACCTCGGCGGCAAGGTCGCGATGTCCGGCCGCGTGGCCGTCCGGAACCGGGACGATCTCTCGCTCGTGTACACCCCCGGCGTGGCGCGCGTGTCGCAAGCCATCGCGGCCGACCCGGAACGGTCGTGGGCGCTGACGCAGCGCGCGAACGCGATCGCGATCATCTCGGACGGCACGGCGGTCCTCGGTCTCGGCAACGTCGGTCCGCTCGCCGCGCTGCCGGTGATGGAGGGCAAGTCGCTCCTATTCGCGGACCTCGCCGGCGTGTCGGCGTTCCCGATCGTCATCCAGCCGGGCACGGTCGACGAGACCGTCGACGCGGTCGCGCGGATCTCCGTCGGCTTCGGCGGCATCAACCTCGAGGACATCGCCGCGCCGGCGTGCTTCGAGATCGAGCGCAAGCTTCGCGCCCGTCTCGACATTCCCGTATTCCACGATGACCAGCACGGCACGGCGATCGTCGTGCTCGCCGGCCTGCGCAACGCGGCGGCGGTGTGCAACGTGTCGATCAGCGATCTCCATGTGGTCGTGCTCGGCGCCGGCGCGGCGGGCAGCGCGACCGCTCGGCTCCTGTCGACGGCCGGGGCGAAGCACGTGGTCGTGGCTGACCGCCGCGGCACCGTCACGACAACGCGCACCGATCTCAACGACGAGAAGCGCGCGCTGGCCGAGGCGCTGGGCGCGACTGGCATGTCGCGCCCGCTCGCCGAGGCATTGAAGGACGCGAACGTGCTGATCGGCGTTTCCGGCCCGCGCCTGGTGAGCGTCGACATGGTCAAGACGATGGGCCGGCCGCGCATCGTGTTCGCCATGGCCAACCCCGATCCCGAGGTCGATCCGGTCGCCGCCGCTCCGGAAGTCGACGTGATGGCCACCGGGCGGAGCGACTTCCCGAATCAGGTGAACAACGTGCTCGCGTTCCCCGGCGTGTTCCGGGGGCTGCTGGATGCGCGCGCGAGCACGGTCACGACCAACATGGAGCTCGCGGCCGCCGCGGCGCTCGCGGACAGCGTGCCCGCCGCGTTGCGCTCGGCGGAGTACATCCTGCCGTCGGTGTTCGACGCGCAGGTCGTCCCCGCGATCGCGAAGGCCGTGAGCGCGGCCGCGCGTGCCGATGGCGTCGCGCGGCGGACGGACCGCGATGCCGCGCCGGGTCCGGCGGGCCGGTCGATCGCGGGCTAGGGTGCGCTCGTGAGCGGCAGGCCCTTCCTTCAGATCCCCGGCCCGACGAATGTGCCGGACCGCGTGCTTCGAGCGATGGACCGCGCGGTCATCGACCACCGCGGTCCCGCGTTCGCGTCGCTCGTCCGCGGTCTGCTCCCCGACCTCGCACGGGTGTTCAAGACGGAGCGCGGACAGGTGATCGTGTACCCGTGCTCGGGGACGGGTGCGTGGGAGGCCTCGCTCGTGAACGTGCTCGCGCCGGGCGATCGGGTGCTCGCCTTCGACTACGGGCACTTCAGCGCCGGGTTCGCCGCTGCCGCCCGCAATCTCGGCTTCGCCGTCGACCTCGTGCCCCTCCGCTGGGGCCAGAGCGTGCCGGCATCGGCGATCGCAGAGCACCTGCGGCCGGAGCATCGCGCGGTGCTCCTGGTACACAACGAGACCTCGACGGGGGTCCGGACCGATGTGCGCGCGGTCCGCGATGCGATCGATGCACAGCGGAGCGGCGCGCTGCTCGTCGTCGACACGGTGAGCTCGCTCGGCAGCATGGACTTCCGCTTCGACGAGTGGGGGGTCGATGTCGCGCTGACCGGAAGCCAGAAGGGCCTCATGCTCCCGCCCGGCCTCGGATTCGTGTGCGCGTCGCCACGCGCCATCGACGTGGGCGAGCACGGGGGCAGCCCGCGGAACTTCTTCGATTGGCGCCCGATCCTCGAGGACAACGCCACCGGGTTCTTCCCGTACACACCCGCGACCCTCGCGCTGTTCGGACTGCGCGAGTCGCTCGACATGCTGTTCGCCGAGGGCCTCGACGGCGTCTTCGCGCGCCACCACCGTCTGGCCGCGGGCGTTCGCGCGGCGGTGCGGGCGTGGGGCCTCAAGATCCTCTGTGAGGATCCCGACGCGTACTCCGACAGCCTCACCGCGATCGTCATGCCGGACGGCCTTGACTCGACCGCGCTCATCGCCCGAGCGCGCGATCGATTCGACCTCGCGCTCGGCGTCGGGCTCGGCAGACTGCGCGGCCGTGCGTTCCGCGTCGGCCACCTTGGGGCCCTGAACGATCTCGAGGTCCTCGCCACGCTCGCCGGCGTCGAGATGGCCCTGCGCGAATGCGGCGTCGCGACCGCCGCCGGCGCGGGAGTCGCCGCGGCGCAGGAGCAGTTCGTGACCGTGGAGCGGAGCGCCGGCAACGTAACGCGGTGACGCGTTCGTCTGGCACCGCGCGTGCAGCCTGCGGAGCGCATGAAGGAACCGGAACACGAGGACGACACGCCACTCCGCGCGGTCGAGGACGAGGTCGATGAGACCGACGACGATGCCGACTTCACCGATCAACCGCTGACCACCGACGCGCAGGCGGTCGTGGAGGACGGCGACGGCAGCGAGGTCTTCTTCGCCCCGACCGATCCGGTGCTCCGCACGGGCGCGCATGGCGAGCCCGAGATCGCCGGTGGATTCTCGCCGACGGCCGAGGCGCCGACGCCGGAGCGCTCGTCCGACGGCGGCGTTGGCGACGAGGCGATCGCCGACGCGGTACGCGATGCGCTTGCGCTCGACGCGTCGACGGCCGATCTCAGCCTGAGCGTCGACGTCGAGTTGGGTGTCGTCCATGTGCGCGGCACGGTGTCGTCGATCGACGATGGCGAGAACGCCGAGGCCGTCGCGAGCGCGGTGCCGGGCGTGACCGAAGTGGTCGACGAGACCGACCTGAGCTAGCGGCCCTTCCAGACCGGCGCGCGCTTCTCGAGGAACGCGGTCACGCCCTCGCGGAAGTCCTCTGAGCCGTAGGCGAGGCCGACGATGTCCTCGCCGGCGCCGAGGAGCTCGCGCTCGGACTCGAGCACCCGCAGCACCGCGAGCTTCGTCGCGCGGATGGTGAGCGGCGCGTTCTGACTGATCCGCTCCGCGAGCGCCGCGACGTGGGCCTCGATCCGCTCGAGCGGCACGACATCGTTGAACGCGCCGGCGGCCTGTGCCTCGACCGCGGTCGCGAGCCGGCCGGTGAAGAGCAGCTCCTTCGTCACGGCGGGGCCGACGATCTGGACGAGCCTGGCGATGTTCCGGAGCGAGAGCGTGTTGCCCACGGTGCGCGCGATCGGAACGCCGAACCGCGCGTTGTCGGCCGCGACCCGGATGTCGCAGGCGAGGGCGAGCGCCGCGCCGCCGCCCGCGGCGACGCCGCGGATGAGCGCGATGGTCGCCTTTGGCAGCCGCTCCACCGCGGCGATCGTCCGCTCCACGTGCTTCTCGTACACGAGCGCGTCCTCGAGCCCGCGGATCTCGCCGACCTTCCGGATGTCGCTGCCCGAGACGAAAGCCTCGTTGCCGCTCCCTTGGAACACCACGACCCGGATCCCGTCGTCGGCCCCGACATCGGCGCAGATGTCGAACAGCGTCGAGTACATCTCCTGGGTGAACGCATTACGCGCCTCGGGCCGGTCGAACGTGACCTGGGCGATCGCGCCGTGCTTGGTGAGCCGGACGGTCACAGCGCGTCGATCTCCGCGGCGGGCAGTCCGGCCTCCGCGAGGACCTCACGGGTGTGCTCGCCGAGAAGCGGTGCGGCGCGACGCATGACCGGCGGCGTGTCCGAGAGATGCAGGGGCGAGCCGATCGCGCGGACCGAGCCGAGCGTCGGGTGAGGCAGGTCGACGAACAGGCCCCGGTCCAAAAGATGCGGGTCGGCGAACACGGCCGCGAGGTCGTTGATCCGGCCGCACGGGACGCCCGCCTCCGAGAGGGCGGCGATCCAGTCGCCGGTCATCCGCGTCATCGTCACCGCCTCGATGATGGATGCGAGCTCAGCAGCGCGCTCGTTCCGCGTCGATCCGTCCCGCCACGCGGGATCGGTCTCGAGCCGCTCGAGCCCGGCCACGCGGCAGAAGGCCGTCCAGGTGGGCGGCGTCGTCGCGCCGATCGCGACGTAGCCGTCGGCGGTCTTGAACGCCTGATACGGCGCCGTCAACCGGTGCGCCGACCCGAGCGGCCCCGGCACCTCGCCGGTCGTGAGGTAGACGCCCGACTCCCAGATCGCGAGCGACACACCGCTCTCGATGAGGGATAGGTCGATGAGCTGCCCGCGTCCGGTCCGCCCCCTGGCGAAGAGCGCGGTCACGATCGCGAACGCGGCATAGAGGGCGGAGGCGAGATCCGTCACCGGCACGCCGACCTTGACCGGCGCGCGGCCGGGCTCACCGGTCACGCTCATGAGCCCGCTCTCGGCCTGAAGGATGAGGTCCAGGCCTGCGCGGTCGCGATGCGGGCCGGTCCGTCCGAAGCCGGTGACCGAGCAGTAGATGAGCCGCGGGTTGTCGGGTACCAGAGCCTCGTAGCCGAGGCCGAGCCCGTCGAGGGTCCCGGTGCGGAGGTTCTCAATGAGCACGTCCGCCGTGGACGCGAGCGACCGGAACGCCCGCGCGCCGCGCTCGGACTTCAGGTCGAGCGCGACGCTTCGCTTGTTGCGGTCGAGACGCAGGAAGCCCGCGCCGTCCGGGCTGCCCTCGGCGAACGGGCCGAGCGCGCGCGAGTAGTCGCCTCCGGCGGGCGACTCGATCTTGACGACGTCCGCGCCCATGTCGGCAAGGAGCGTCCCGGCGTAGGGGCCGGCCATGAAGTTCCCGAGCTCGAGGACCCGGATCCCGTCAAGCGCTTCGGTAGGCACGGATGACC
>DATCOR010000074.1:0-9133 GCA_036564585.1 Candidatus Limnocylindria bacterium
GCGCCGGCCAGCGTGGCGAGGGCCGCGAGGACGACCGCGAGCCGCAGACGCGCTCGCTGCGGGGCGATGGCCGAAGAGCTGTGCGTCCTTCGAACGATACGAGGCGTGCCGGTCTGACTCCGGCTCGCTACCGGACAGTGATGGGTCGGCTGCTAGGGTGTCGCGACCACGGGAGGGGCTTCCACTCATGAGCGTGTTCACCGAGCGGCGCGATCCTCGGCCCGCGCTGGTCGTCGCGACGATGATCACCCTGGCGGTCGCGCTGCTGGATCTCCTGACCCCGGCCGAGGTGGACTTCAGCGAGTTCTACATGCTCGCGGTGATCCTGACCGCCTGGGCGGTCGGCCTGCGCGCCGGCCTGTCGTTCGCGTTCCTCGGCGCGTGCGCCGTGCTCGCGGTCGACACCGCGCTCCGTGGCTCGACCGGATCGAACGTGGTCGCGGTCGCCGCGTGGAACTGGCTCTCCGACTTCGGCGTGCTCGCGGCGCTCGCGTTCGTCACGGATCGCGCGTACCAGGAGCGCCATCGCTGGATGCGGATCGACGCCGAGAAGGCGGCGCTCCTCCGAGTGCTCGACCGCGAGCTCCCCCGGCCGCTTCGTGCGATCGGCTGGTTCGCGCGCACGTTCGAAGAGGCGCTCGACCGCGGCTCGATCGACGGTCTGCGCGCGCAGTTCGGCGGCCTGCGCCACCACGTGCGTGAGGCGAACTTCCTCGCGACGGACCTTCTCGCCGTCGGGCACCTCCGGAGCGACCAGCTCCACTTCGAGCTCCAGCCTGTGCTGCTCAACGCCTTGGTGACCGAGGCGGTGGACGACACCCTCCATCGCACCCGGGTCTTCCCGAGCCTGGTCTCGGGCGATCCGCGCGTGCTCGCCGATCCCGACCGGCTCCGTCACGCGATCGCGAGCCTCATCGGTCGCTGCCTCGAGCTCTCGACCTACGAGCCGGTCACGGTCCTGACGCGCGTGTCGGGCGACGAGGCGGTCATCGAGGTGGGCACCGGCGCCGGGATGCCGGAGCCCGGCGACCTCGAGCTCACTCGGATGCTCGTCGCGGGCAACGGCGGCCGGTTCGTCCTTGTCGACCGACGGGATCGCGGATCGCTCGCGTCGATCTACGTGCCGACCGCTCCTCCAACCGGCGCCCCTGCGCCGCGGGCCGCCACCGAGACCACGACCGCCGGCTGACCGTCGCGCGGATCGAACGCTCCGCGCGGCCGGCCAGTTCAAGGGACACGATCGTCGCACCGCGCGACCGAGGTGGCAGGTGGGCCGGTACATCCTGCGGCGGCTGGTCGTCACGGCGATGTTGTTCATCTTCGCCGTGCTCGTCGTGCTGTTCAACCTGATCGCCGACGTGCTCTACACCGTGCTCGACCCGAGGCTGCGCCTGGCCTGAGGCGTCAGCTGTCCTGTGCTGGAAGTCCCTGCCACGCGCGCAACGCATTCATGGCCGCCACATGCTCCGGCAGATGCTCGAGATATTGGAGAACGTTCGCAGCCCAGGTCTCGGAATCATCGCCGGCTGGCTCGAGCATCGCGCTCGGGGGGAGCGCCGCGACCGCCGACTCGACGTTGTCGAACGCGCCCGTCGCGTAGTCACGGACAAGCGAGAGAGTGGGGAATGGGAGCGCTGCCGCTTGCTCGTCGCTCAAGCCGGTGCCAGCCTCACGCCGTCCGAGCTCGATGTCCTTCCAGCCCCAGCGAACGCGGACGTTCTCTCGCGCCCACACCTGCTCGCGAGGGACATCGTGCTCGAGTGACGGTGCCAGCTCCGCGATGATCTGCGCGAATCGATCGTCCCAGCGGGCGATGTGCCAGAGCTGCCACGTCATCGACTGCGGACCGCGTGCAGGCCGCCACAGCGCCTGGGCATCGGTGACGTCCTCGACGCACCGGAGCGCCGCGGTGTGCCACGCACGGAATCGGGCCGCCATCAGTACGGAGAGCGTGTCCATCGTTCTGTCTTCTCTCTTGGGGTCGGACGCCGCGGTCCCGACCGGATTCGAACCGGCGATCTCGTCCTTGACAGGGACGTATGCTAGGCCGCTGCACCACGGGACCGTGCCGGAAATACGGGCGTTTTACGACCCGCACTCCCCTGTGCAGCGTTCATTCTGCCACCTTTAGCCGCTCGCGGACATAAAGAGGCGGCGAGTGCGCTTCCTTTCACTCGCCGCCCCTGCCGGTGTGGCCGACGTTGGACGCGGGCTAGCTCGCCAGTGCCGTATCACGGCGCATCGATCTCGTCACCTCGGCCGCGACGCGGCTCGTCCGCGCCAGTCCCGAGAGCGTGAAGTCGAGGCCCGCCTCCCGCAGCTCGTCGTAGCCGAGACCCTTGTAGAGGCGATTCCCGGCCACGTAGCACATTTCGTCATAGAGCTGGGGCCATTCGACCGCACGGCGCTGGAAGCAGAACGCGATGAACTCGATGGCGAGTGCAGCGATCCGCTCCTCCGTCACCCTGTGGCCGACCCCCTCTACGCGACCTGCGCATCATCGGCACGTGCTTGCGCGCGAACAAGGTCTTTTGTCCACGAACGCGTCCACACCCTCGTCCACACCGCGCCACGCTCGTCGTCCACAGTCCGTCCACAGATTTTCACCGAGGCCGCCGGTCGGAAAAGCGCCGGCGCGTATTCGCCTCCCGCGCGCTCGCCCGATCGAGGGCGCCGTCGCCGAACCGCGTGCGCACCGCGTCGAGCGCGGCGTTCAGTCGCGACATCCGCGCGCCGGTGAACAGGTCGAGCTGCTCGCCGCCCACGAGGCCGCTCATCGTCACCCCGACCAGCCGTACCGGGCTCACGCGGCCGGCATCGCGATCCGCGGCGAGCGCATCGCGGAGCAGCGCGCGGGCCGCCTCGAAGATCGCGAGGTCGTCGGAGGTCGGCTCAGGGAGGGTGCGCTGCCGCGTGCGCGTCTCGAACGGCGCGACGCGCAGCTGGAGCTCCACCGTGCGCCCGCGCAGCTCGTGCTTGCGCAGCCGGCGCCCGACGCCTTCGGCCAGCCGGAGCAGCGTCGATTCGATCTGCGCACGGTCCAGCGTGTTCCGGTCGAACGTGTGGGCGTGGCCGATGGATTTCGGATCGCCCGGATCCGCCACGACGTCGCGATCCTCGTCGATCCCCGTTGCGCGCTGCGCGATGGTCGAGCCGTGCTCGCCGAGCCGAGCCTCGAGCAGCGCGGGATCCGCGTTCGCAAGGTCGCCGATGGTGCGCATCCCGAGGTCCTCGAGCACGGCTCGCGTCTTCGGGCCGACGCCCCAGAGCCGCGAGAGTGGCAGCGGTGCAAGGAACGCGGTCTCGCCGCCGCGCGGCACGATCACGAAGCCGTCGGGCTTGCGCAGATCCGACGCGACCTTCGCGCACAGCTTGTTCGAGGCCATCCCGACCGAGAGGACGAGACCCACCTGCTCGCGCACCGCCCGTTTCAGGTCGCGCGCGCAGGCCTCAGGCCCGCCGAAGAGGTGCGCGGTGCCGGTGACGTCGAGGAACGCCTCGTCGAGCGAGATCGGTTCGACCAGCGGCGTGCGCTCCGCGAAGAGCGCCATCACCGCATCCGATGCGACCTCGTACGCCTCGAAGTTGCCCGGCACGAAGATGCCGTGCGGGCAGCGCTTGCCCGCCTCACGCAGCGGCATCGCCGAATGCACCCCGAACTTCCGCGCCTCGTAGGAGGCCGCACTCACGACGCCGCGCTCGGTCGGGCCGCCACCGACGATCACCGGCTTGCCGCGGTACTCCGGATGGTCGCGCTGCTCCACCGACGCATAGAACGCGTCGAGATCGCAGTGGAGGATCGTGCGCTCGGTCATCCGACGGTGACCCGGTGCGCCTTCGAGGCGGGCGCGATGAATCGTGCGAGCCGCTCGCCCTCTTCGGTGAGCGCCAGGCGGTCGCCCTTCGATGCGCGCCCGAACGGGGTCACCGTGATCGTCGCGACGGCCGGCTTCGTGGCGATCGCCCACGTCCCGGCGACCATCCCATCGACGAGGATCGTCTGCGCGACATCGCCGTTCTTGCCGATCACGGTCCGTCGATGCGCTTCGGAGAGGATCCGCACCCGCTCGGGCGGCGCGTACGCGAGCAGCGTGCTGTCCCACTTGGGCAGGTAGCGCACCGGCGCGGACGTGTCCGCGTCCGGGAGCGGCGCGCCTTTCAGGTCGTATAGCGTGCGCCCGCGTGTATCGGTGAACGTCCGGATCTTCGCACCGAGCGCGTCGAGCGCGGCGCGGATCGCCGGGCTGCGGATCGAGCTCCACGAAGAGATATCGTCGACCGTCGCGGGACCGAATGCGCCCAGGTGGCGCTGCACCGTGATGCGAACGGCCGTCTCGACTTCCGGCTCTCGCGCCGCGCGGATCCAGGCGTCCGCCGCGATGAGGTCTCCCGAGACCCGGTGCGCCCAAGTGCCGCTCGGCGGCACGTGCACGAGCCAGCCGTGCGACGCGATCATCCACCAGAGCGCGGGAGCCGAGAGATCCTTTGCGACCCCCTGCGCGGTCATGAACGTAGCGAGCTCTTCGCGCGAGCGCGCGCTCCGCGCGTACCGGAGCGTCGCGCGGTGGATCGCCTTCGCGTTCGGCACACGGCGGGAGAGCGGCGTCCAGTGCTCGGGCCGGGCGCGTGTCGTCGCGACTGAGAGCGCCGGGTAGTCCTTGGCGCTGACCAGGTGCAGCGTTCCGCGCATGAGCGTTGCCTTCACCACGGTGCGGTCGGCGAGCGCGCCCTCGAGGTCCGTGATCGCGAACTTCGTGAGGCGCGACCAGAGCCCGATGTACGGCGCGGGTGCCCATTGGGCCTGAAGGCCGGCGAGTCGCTCGAGCGCCGCGGCCGGCGAGACCGCGGCGCGCTTCAGGAGGAATTGTCGCGCGAGAAGCGCGCGGTTCAGGTCACGGTCGGAGAGTGCGCGGGCGGCCGAAATCTTATGAAACTCCGATCACTTTGCCGGGCTCCGGAGCGACTTCCGGTTCCTGCTTCATAACGGGCAGTTGCACCGAGCTATCCCGGTCAGCGCTTCCCGCCCCACAGGCATTTAGCGTTTCCGCGGCACTCGCGGCGACGGACAGGAGGTTTCGCGCGGCGTTGAGATCGCGGTCCAGTTCCGCCTCGCACGCCGGGCATCGGAACATGCGGTCTGCCAGCGCTAGGGCACGGTGGAGATAGCCGCACGCGGAACACTGCTGCGAGGATGGAAAGAAGCGCCCCGCGATCACGAGCTTCGTGCCGTACCACTCCGCTTTGTACCGAAGCTTCGTTTTGAAGTCGCCGAGAGCCGCGTCGGCAAGGCTGCCTCCGAGGCGATGGCTCCGCTGGAGTGCGCGCACGGAGAGATCCTCAATCACGACGACCGACTTGGTTTTCGCCAGCTCCGTCGTGACCTTGTGAAGATAGTCATTGCGGGTGTTCGCGATTCGAACGTGCAACCGCGCAAGACGCAGACGCGTTTTCGCCCGATTGCGGCTGCCGCTCTTGCGACGTGCGAGCTGTCGCGAAAGCCGGCGCACCTTGCGTTCGCGGCACTTGCGTGGACGCGGATTCGGGTAGGCCACCCCTTCTGACGTAGTGACCAGGTTCACGAGCCCGAGGTCGATCCCGACCTGTCCACCGACGCTCAGGACGTCGGGCCGTTCCTCGAGGATCCGCAACGCCACGTACCAACGGCCAGCCAAGCCGCTAACCGTCGCCGACAGCACGTGCGTGCTATCACCCGGCAAATAGCTGCGCTCCTTCAGACGGAGTCGGCCAAGCCTCGGCAGTTGAATCCAGGCTTCGCCGACGCGGATCACTCCGTTCAAACGGAAAGTGCGGGCTGTCGAATGCTTCGTCTTGAACCGCGGGAACCCGATTCGCTTGCCAACCCTTCGTCCGCGTAAGAATTGTCGGAATGCGTTGTCAAGATCCCGCAGCGCCTCGTGCGGCGCGCACTTTGAAACCTCGTACATCCACGGCAGTTCCGATCGCTTCAGCCGATTCAGTTCGCGATGGAGGTCGACCGACGTCAGGACCCGACCGTTTTGGAGATACTCGGCGTTCCGCCGCGCCAAGCCCCAGTTGTATGCGAATCGAGCGGCGCCGCAATGCTTCGCGAAGAGGATCCTCTGCGCTGCTGTGGGATCTAACTCGGTGCGATAAGAACGGTACGTGAGCATGCGCTCCTCGAAGGCCGCTGGATAGCGACCTAGGACAATCGACGAATGACGCCTATGACCTTGCCTTGGATCTTCACGTCCCGGGCGTAGATCGGCTCCATCTCGCTGTTGGCGGGCTGCAGCCGGACGCGATCGCGCTCTTTGTAGAAGCGCTTCAGGGTCGCGGTGTTGTCGTCGAGGATCGCGACGACGATCTCGCCGTCGCGCGCGGTGTCCTGCGGCTGGATCACGACGTAGTCGCCGTTGTCGATGTGGTCTTCGATCATCGACTTGCCGCGCACGCGGAGAACGAACGTGTCGTGCTTGGGCGCGAGCTCGGCCGGGAGGGCCATCGTCTCGGTGCGGTCCTCGTAGGCCTCGATCGGCTGGCCGGCCGCGATCTCGCCGACGATCGGCGCGTTCACGACCTTGGCGCCGTGGCTGCCGGGGAGAGTGAGCGCGCGCGAGCGGGTCGCCTCCTTCTGGAGCCGCCCGTCCTTCTCGAGCTTGGTGAGGTGGTGGTGGACGGCGGAGGTGGAGGCGAGGCCGACGGCCTCGGCGATCTCACGGACGCTTGGCGGGTAGCCGCGCTCGTCGATGGTCTCGCGGATGTAGTCGAGGATCCGCTCGGCCCGCTGCTGGTCCTGCTTGGTCATCGCCCGGACGGTAACCGAACGGATGTTCGTTTGTCAAGAACGACCCTAGCATCGCACCCGGAATGGACCCAGCCGCCCTCCGCGACACCTTTCTCGACTACACGGTCCGGACCCTCTGGGCGGCCGTGGTGGTGGTCATCGCGCTCGTGCTCGCTCGGGCGGTTCGGACCGTCACGATGCGGCGGCTCACCCGGCATCGGGCCCAGGCGAACGCGACGATCCTGCTCGGCAACCTGGCCCAGCTGGGGGTGATCGTGCTCGGCGTCCTCGTCGTGCTCGTGATCTACACCCAGGGCGCGTTCGGCTGGATCCTCACCTCGTTCAGCGTGGTCGGAATCGTGATCGGGCTCTCCCTGCAGGACATCCTCCGGAACTTCTTCGCCGGCGTGTGGGTCCTGGTCGAGCGGCCGTTCCGGATCGGCGACTCGATCGACGTGTCCGGCTACACCGGCCTGGTGGAGGAGATCTCGTTCCGCACAACGCAGCTCCGCACGGCCGACGGGCGCCAGGTCATCGTGCCGAACGGCGACTTCATGACGAAGCCGGTCGTGAACCTGACACGCTTCCCGCTGCGCCGCGGCGTCGTCTTCCTCACGCTGGGCGCGGACGGTGAGCTGTCGATCGATGACGTGAAGGCCGCCATCGCGTCGGTCAGCGCGATCGCCCGGGATCCTGCCCCGACGGTCGACCTCCGCCGCGTGACGAACGGCAAGGCGCGTTACCAGGTGACGTTCTGGGCGCCGGACCACGATGCCGGCGTGACCGCCGCGGTCGCTGCCCTCCGGAAGCACTTCCCCGAAGGCGAGGTCCACGGCGCGTGAGCGTCCCGAGGCGCGGAAGTTGCTCAGCGGGCGTGCATGCCGAACGGTAGATTGGACTCCATCAAAAGGGGGGCGATCCGTATGAGCGACCGCGACAGCAACGGCGGGTTCTTCGGGGTCATCGAAGCGATCCTCGCGATCATCGGCGCGCTGACGGTGATGGGCGTCCTCGCCGTCGCAGCGTCCGTGCTCGCCTGGGAGATGGAGCTCCGCAAGTCCGAGCAGGAGAACGCCCTGCCCGAGTCGCCGACCGTCCCGACCGCGTAGCCACAAGACAGTGCGCGTCGTCCTGAAGCAGGAGGTCCGCGGGCTCGGGCGCCCGGGCGACGTGAAAGAGGTCGCCGACGGCTACGCGCAGAACTTCCTGCTGCCGAAAGGCCTGGCCATCGAGGCGAGCGCCGGCGAGCTGAAGCGCGTCGCGCAGGAGCGGGCCAGCGCGAAGGCGAAGCAGGATCGCGCCCACGATGACGCCGTGGCCCTCGCGAAGAAACTCGACGCGGTGACGCTCGTGTTCACGCTCAAGGCCGGAGAGCAGGGGAAGACCTTCGGCTCGGTCACCACGAAAGAGATCGCGGACGCGCTGAAGCGCGAGCACCGCATCGACGTCGACCCGCGGAAGATCAACGCCGAGCCGCTGCGCTCGCTCGGCGTGCACAAGGTGGAGGTCCGCCTGGCGACCGACGTGCGCGCGCACGTCGCCGTCGGGATCGAGCCGGCCTAAGGTCGCAGGGCGCCCGCCCGCGCCCTGTCCCTATGTACCCGCTACTTACGTTTGTCCGGCCGCTGAGTCAGTGCGCTCCCTGCAGACGTCTTGGCGTCTTTGTTTGAGCCCGTGCCGCGCAGCGTTCGAGATGCAGCGCTTCCGGCCCGCTTACTGGTCTGCTCATTTTTCGCCATGCCAGTCACCTCCCTTCATTAGGTCTCATCCGCCCTCGCGCGTCTCGCCGAGATCGCGGAAGCGCGTGAGCTCGGCCTCGAAGTGCAGATCGATGTCGGCAGTCGGTCCGTTCCGGTGCTTCGCGAGCTTGAGGCGCACGAGGCCATCCTTCCGGTCCTGTTGGTCCTTCTGCCACAGGAACATCACGAGGTCTGCGTCGGCTTCGAGCGCGCCGCTGTCACGAAGATCCGAAAGCGTCGGCTCGGTACCTCTCGTTTCGATCTGTCGTGAGAGCTGCGAGAGAGCGACCAGCGGGACCTCAAGTTCGCGCGCGATCGCTTTCAAAGCGCGCGAGATCTTCGCGACCTCTTGTACGCGATTTTCGTCGTCGCCAGCGGCTCCCTCGATGAGCTGCAAGTAATCGATGACGATGAGATCGAGCCTGCCGCGCTCCGCCTGCAGTCGCCGTGACTTCGCGAGGATGTCGGTGACCGTGAGTCGGGTCGACTCTTCGACGAAGATCTGGGCCTGCTGCAGCCGGCCCGACGCATCGCTGATCGCTTGCAGCTCGGGCAGTGAGAGCCGGCCACGGCGGATCCGGTTGCCGTCGATCTCCGCGTTCATCGAGATGAGCCGCTGCACGACCTG
>DATCOR010000079.1:0-7214 GCA_036564585.1 Candidatus Limnocylindria bacterium
AGCGGATTGATGACCCGGCCGATGTCGTGCACCGCGACGACGTGCTCGACGAAGACCTCGCCGGTGCGCACGTCGACCTCGACCTGCGCGAAGTGCGCGCCGAACGTCTTCAGCGACACGCCCTCGGGGTTCGGGAACCGCGAGCCCTTGCCGATCACGGTGAAGTTCTGGATCTGGCCGAGGATCTCGGCGATCGGCGTCCGCTGCCCCTTGCTGATCACCGCTCCGCGCTCGACGTGAAGCTCGCTGGGGCCGACCTCGAGCAGCCCGGACGCGGCGGCCAGCAGCTGCGTCCGCGCGTCCTTCGCCGCGAGCCGCACGGCCGGTCCGACCGACGCGACCGTCAGCGATCCGGCGGAGATCGGCGCGTACTGGCTGTTCGTGTCGCCGAGCTCCACGCGAATGTCCGCGACGCTGAGCCCGAGTTCCTCGGCGACGAGCTGGGCGAGGACCGTGCGCGTGCCGGTGCCGATGTCCTGCGTCCCGCACCGCAGCACGGCGGTGCCGTCGGGGTTGAGGTGGACCGTGGCGTAGGCCGGCGGCAGCCCGCTGCCGCCCCAGAGCTGCGAGGCCATGCCGTAGCCGCGCCGCCGATGCGGCGCGCTGCCGCGGGTACCCTCCGGACGCCGGTGCTGCCAACCGATCTCCTTCTCGCCGAGGTCGTAGCAGGCCTCGAGCCGTTTCAGCGAGTAGCGGAGGCCGGTGACCGGATCCGATCGCAGCCCCATGTGGCGCCGGCGCAGCGCGAGTGGATCCTCGCCGATGCGCACGGCGAGCTCGTCGATCGCCTGATCGAGGGCGAACGTGCCTTCGACGTAGCCGGGCGCGCGGAATGAGGCGAGCGCGCCGAGGCTCGTCACCACCTTGTACGAACGCGTCCGGAGGTTCGGAATGTCGTAGAGACCGTTCGTCGGACCCGTCGGATCCGCCACCCACCGGCCCTGACCCGCGTTGGACCACGAGAGGTGCTCGATCGCGCTGATCTTCTTGCCGCGCGCGGCGATCTTCACGGTCTGGTACGTCGCGGAGCGATTGCCCGCCGCGAGATTCTCCTCGTCGCGCGTGAGGACGCAGCGCACGGGGTTCCCGAGCTGGCGCGCGAACAATGCGGCGATGATGCTGTACTTCCCCGCTCCGCCCTTGGAGCCGAACCCGCCGCCCATGTAGTCGCAGAGGACGCGGATGTCGGAGTACGGGATCTTGAGCGCCGCGCGCAGGCCCTCACGCACGCCGAAGACGTGCTGCGTCGATTCCCAGACCGTGAGCTCATCCCCGTCCCAGCGCGCGACCGCGCCGTGGGTCTCGAGGCTGTTGTGCAGCTGCGTCGACGTCCGGTAGGTCGCCTCCACGACGGCGCTCGCGCCCGCGAAGGCGCGCTTGACGTCGCCGCGATCGAGCCTTCCGGCCTCCGTCACGTTCCCCTTCTCGTCGAGGCGAGTCGCGTCGTCGCGCATGGCCTCCTCGAGGTCGGGAACGAAGGGGAGGACCTCGTAGTCGACGTCGATGAGCCGGATCGCGTCGGCCGCGATCTCCTCGCTGTCGGCCGCGATGGCGGCGACCTCGTCGCCGACGAAGCGGACCTCGTCGCGGAAGATCGTCTCCTCGCCGCGGAACGCGGCCTTCGGCGCGTTGAACCGATGCAGCACGCCGCGCACGCCGGCGAGCGCGAGCGCGCGGCTCGCGTCGATGCGCCGCACGCGGGCGCGCGGATACGGGCTGCGCAGCACGCGCACGTGGAGCATGCCCGGCAGGTAGACGTCCTGCGTGTAGCGCGCGCGGCCGGTGACCCGCGCGATGCCGTCCACGCGGGTCTGCCGCTTGCCGACGATCGTGAGCCCGTCGTCCGCCCCCCACGGGCGGAGGTCGGTGCCGTCGACGAGCGCGGTCTCCTCGGTGATCACCCCCTCGAACTCGGCCTTCGTGCGGACGACCTTGAGGCTCATCGCCGCGCCTTCTTCGCCGCGGAGAGTGCCGCGGCGACGATGTTCGGGTACGCGCCGCAGCGGCAGAGGTTGCCGCTCACCGCGCGCAGGACGTCCTCACCGGTCGGCGACGTGTTGCGCCGGAGCAGCGCGACGCACGACATGATCTGGCCCGGCGTGCAGAACCCGCACTGGAAGGCATCGTGCTCGATGAACGCCGCCTGCACGGGATGGAGCTCGCTCTCCTTCGAGAGTCCTTCCACCGTTTCGACCGCACGTCCGGCGCAGGCGACGGCGAGCGTCATGCACGAGTACACCGGCTCGCCGTCGACGAGCACCGTGCACGCGCCGCAGGTGCCCTCGTCGCAGACGCGCTTCGCACCGGTGAGCCCGAGCGTCTCGCGCAGGGTGTCGAGGAGCGTGCGATGCGGCGGGACATGCACGCTGACGCCGCGGCCGTTGACCTCGAACGCGACGTCGACGGCGCCCGGACCGATGAATTGGGGAGCCTTGGGCACGGCGCCCATCGTACGGAAAAAGCCTCCCTAGAATGCGCGAGCGAATACGCGTCCGAGGGGAGCGTCATGGCGATCAAGCGTGTTGGTGTCGTGGGCTTCGGCCTGATGGGCTCAGGGATCGCGCAGGTGTGCGCGCAGGCGGGCTACGAGACGGTCATCCGCGAGGTCGCAGAGGCGCTCCTGGACAAAGGGTTCGGCCGCGTGGATTCCTCCCTCGCCCGGATCGTGAAGTCCGGGAAGATGACCGAGGACGCCGCGAAGACCGCACGTGGCCGGATGCACGGCACGACGGATCTCGCGGACTTGAAGGACTGCGACCTCGTCATCGAGGCTGTGATCGAGGAGATGTCCGCCAAGAAAGACGTCTTCGGCACCCTCGATGCGCTCTGCCCGCAGAGTGCGATCTTCGCCTCGAACACCTCGAGCCTGACGATCGTCGAGATGGCCGCGATCACGAAGCGGCCCGACCGGTTCGCCGGCCTCCACTTCTTCAATCCCGCCCCGGTCATGCCGCTCGTCGAGATCGTCCAGGCGCTCACCACGAGCGAAGAGACGATCGCCACGCTGCGGCAGTTCGTCACGTCGCTGGGGAAGACGGGCGTCGTGTGCAAGGACTCGCCGGGCTTCATCGTGAATCGCCTGATGGTGCCGTACCTGCTCGGCGCGATCCGCGCGCTCGAGCAGGGCGTGGCGACCGTCGAGGAGATCGACACCGCGGTGAAGCTGGGCCTACGGCATCCGATGGGGCCGTTCGAGCTCATCGACTACACCGGCCTCGACATCAACCTGCACGTCGCGAACGTGTTCTTCGACGAGTTCAAGGACCCGAGCGTCGCGCCGCCCGCGCTCTTGAAGCGCATGGTGCTCGCCGGCCGCCTCGGCGCGAAGGTCGGCCGCGGCTTCTACGAGTACGACGAGAAGGGCCAGAAGAAGCCACCATCAACGCCGACGAAATAGCGGCCACCCGAAAGGCCGCCCTGTGGAGCGCGATCGCCGCGGTCGCGCACCTCGCGATCGTCGCGTTCGGATCGGTCGCCTACCCGCACCTCTACGACGCGCTCGTGGCGGTCGCGTACGGATTCCTGCTCCCGGCGATCGCGGTGCTGCACGTGCGCCACGCGGCGGTGCGCCAGAGCGGCGCCATCCTCGGCACGATCGCCGGCGCGGCGGTCGCCACCGTGGGCCTCGCCGGCTCGGCGAACATCGACGTGCGCCCGGCTTCGCTGTTCGTGCTCGGGATGTGGTGGTGGACGATCGGGAAGCTCTGGGCAGAGACCGGCGTGCTGCCACGGACGTTCGGACGCCTCACCGCCGCGCTCGGTCTGGTCGCATTCGTCCTCGTGCCGATCGAGGCGTTCGCGTCCGCGTTCACCGCGGTGATGCCGCGCTCGCTTGCCGACGCGCTCGCGCAGCCCTTCTTCAGCGCCGCGCACCTCGTCCTGGGCCTGTGGCTGCTCGTGCTCGCGTCGATGTTCGGTCGCGGTGGCGCTAACCCGGCACCGGACGGTGGCGCGGATCGGTCCCGCTGAACAGCGCGAGGGCCTCCCAGGTCACGCGAAAATCGTCGAATGGCTCGTCGCGGAAGCGGTAGTCGTAGTGCCGGATGACACCCTCGAGCCGCTGCTGCAACGCGATGTACGCGACCCGCTGCCGATCCGCCTCACCCGGATCGGCACGCGCCGCGGGACCGAGCGAACCGACGGGGAGCGCGCCGGCGATCGTCGGCCCACGCGGGAGATCCCGGCGGGGCGCGGGCCGTGGATGACGGCCGCAGAGCCCGTCGAGATGTCGCGTTCCGACGACCTCGAGATCGTGACGCTCTCGCCGCGCCGCGACCTCGCACGCCGGACACGGCCCGCTCGCGGTCACGGGCTTGCCCCTCTCGAGGAGGCGCGCGACGTGGGCGGATAGATCGGCGCAGACGATCGACTCGGCGAGCGGCGCGCCGGTCTGGGTGGCCGCTTCGCTCGCGTGCTCGCGGCAGAAGCCGAGGCTCCGCCGTAGCTCTGCCCGTAGCATCGGATCGTTCACCAGCTCGTACGCGAACGCGTCGACGAATCGGTCCCCCGCCTCTCGGCTCCGCCGACAGAGCGCACAGCCGAGCGCGGAATTCTCCACGAGGTCCTCGAACGTCGCGCGGTCGTTCACTCGGTGTCCGGGACCCGGTCCGGGCGAGCGGGCGGCAGCCGGTGATGAGACGGCACCGGCTCGAGCGCGGCCTCGGTCTCCTCCTCCTCGGTGATCCCGGTCTCGGGGCGGAAGAACGCTTGGGCGATGAGGGTCGGGACAACGGCGCTGAGGATCACGACCGTGACGAGGATCGTGTACTGCGCCTGGTCGATGATCTTGTTCGTCAGACCGAACAGCGCGGAGATCGTGCCGAACGTGAGCCCGGTGCTCATGAGGAGCGTCGTGTACGTGCCGTCACGCGGCGTGAACCGGAAGGCCCGCGTGACCGGCCAGACGCCGATCGCCTTCGTCCCGAGCTTGAGCCCCAGCAAGACGACGATGAGGCCCGCGCCGGCCACCACGGCGGGCAGGCTCACGAAGAGACCGGCCTTGAGGAAATAGAACGGCGTCAGCAGCGCGAAGGCGATGCTCCGCATCCGGTCGATCAGGAGCTTGTCGCGCACGAAGACCCCCGCGACCACGAGACCCACGAGGTAGGCCGGGAGGACCGCCTCGCTCTTCGCGGCCGTCGCGAATCCGCCCAGCACGAACAGCGTGAAGAAGATGAATTTGATCTCCGGTTCGGAGACGCGCGCCCCTAGCTTCGCCACGACGAAGCGGGTCAAGGGCGGCATGACCAACAGGCTCAGGGCGAGGATGACCGCGAACAGGATCAGCAGACCGTTGAAGTTCGCGAACAGGACGCCGAGGGCAAGCACCGTTCCGAGGTCCGTGACGAAACAGGCGGCGAGGATCGTCTTGCCCAGGTCGGTCGCGTTGAGGCCGGTCTCGACCATCACCGCGTAGACCACCGCCACCGACGTCGTGGACAGCGCGATGCCTGCGATGAGCGCGGCCCGGTGATCCCAGCCGCTCACGTTCTCGGCAAAGAGCCACACGCCGAGGAACGGCAGCAGGAAGGAGATCATGCCGATCGCGAGCGTCGGCCGGAGATGACGTTTCAGGGCATCGGGCTCGATCTCCGCACCGGCCAGGAACGTCAGCAGGACCGAACCGAACGTGGCGAGGAAGTCGATCCAGGACGTCGTCTGCAGCCCGAGGAAGTTCCCCGCGAGGATCCCGAACGCGATCTCGATCAGCGCGACCGAGATCCCGAGACGGGTCGAGACGAGGCTGGCCGCGAGCGCGAGCCCCATCCACGCCGCGGCAACGAACCAGATGTTGTCGGCGATGAGGTGCTGGAGCATCGGCCCTCCACCGGTCGGTTCCGGTCCCTAGGTCGATCCGCGCACCGCGGACCGCCACTAGGGACCATCAGCCCTGAGCGGGCGGTTCGGACGCCGTCCGCGTCCCGGCGGGACCCATCGCGCAGGAGCAAGGATAGCCCCGGCCCGCAGGACCGTCACGCGTTCGGGGACGCATAGGCTGACGCGATGCGCGCGCTCGTGGTGCTCGATGGCGATCCACTTGGCAGCGACGCGTGGCTCGCGGGCCTCGCCAAGAGCGCCGACCTCGTCATCGCGGCCGACGGCGGCGCGAACCGGCTCCCGAAGGCCGGACGCCGCCCGGACCTCGTCGTCGGCGACATGGACGCGCTCGCGGATGACAGGCTGCGCGAGCTCGAGCGAGCCGGTACCTTGCTCGAGCGCCACCCGACGGAGAAAGCGGAGACCGACGGCGAGCTCGCGCTCGACGCCGCGGTGCAGCGTGGCGCGGACGAGATCGTCGTCGTCGGCGCGTTCGGCGGCGCGCGGCTCGATCACATGCTCGGCAACCTCATGCTCCTCGCACACGAGGACTTCGCGGCCATCGACGTCGCACTCGTGACCGAGCAGGCCACATTCCGATCGCTCCTCGGCCCGGGCATCCTCGAGCTCGAGGGCGCTCCTGGCGACTGGGTGACGCTCGAGCCGCTGTCGGAGGTCGCGCGCGGCGTCGCGACCGACGGCCTGCGCTACCCGCTCCGTCACGAGGACCTGATCCGCGGATCCACGCGTGGCGTGAGCAACGAGCTGACCGAGCGGCGCGGCAGCGTCGAGGTCGGCGATGGGCTGCTCCTCGTCGCCACCGTGGCGCGCCGGTCGATAGCATCACGCTGATGGCGATCAAGACCAAGAACCGGCACGAAGCGCTCGGCCTGACGCTCGACGACGCGACGGGCATGTACCGCGCGATGCTGCTCACCCGGATGCTCGGCGAGCGGATGATGCAGATGAACCGGATGGGCCGCGCGGCCTTCGTCGGCGTCGCCGACGGCCACGAGGCCGCCGAGGTCGGCTCCGCGTGGGTCATCAAACGCGGCCACGACTGGGTCCATCCCTACTACCGCGACGTCGGCGTCGCGCTCGTCCTGGGGCAGACCGCGAAGGACCAGTTCCTTGGCGTGTTCGCCAAGGCGACCGATCCGAACTCGGCCGGACGTCAGGTCGTGAACCAGTTCAGCTCGCCCGAGGCCAACATCGTGACCGGCTCGGTCTGCATCGCGACGCAGTTCCCGCAGGCTGCCGGGATCGCGCTCGCGATCAAGGTCCGCAAGGAGGACCGGGTCGTGTTCACGTACGGCGGCGACGGCGCGACAAGCCCTGGCGACTTCCACGAGGCCGTCAACTTCGCGGCGATCCACAAGCTGCCGGTGGTGTTCGTG
>DATCOR010000080.1:0-6963 GCA_036564585.1 Candidatus Limnocylindria bacterium
CCCGGAGGCGGTCACGCGAGGGTGGCCGAAGGAGCAGGTCGAGGTCGCGCTCGCGGGACTCGGCAACCTCCTGCACGCGCTCGCGCCGCTCTTCCTCATGTGCGATCCGCACGACCTCGGGCTGGCGGTCGAGGTGCGGTCGCCGCACACGTCGCGCCCCACGATCTACCTGTTCGACATGACCCCCGGTGGGGTCGGGTTCTCCGAACGGCTGTTTCGCTCGACGGAACCGCTCCTTCAGCGGGCCGCCGAGCACCTGCGCGACTGCCCGTGCGCCGAGGGGTGCCCGAGCTGCGTCGGCCCGGCCTACGCCCTTGGCGCGAAGGTGAAGCTGGGCGTCGCGGAGCTGCTCCGGCACCTTTTGTGAGAGACCTGCGCGCGCGGCTCGACGCGCTGCCGCTCGGCCGCGTCGCCCGGCCGCCGGCAGTGCGCTCGGACCGGCCGTTCGAGGTCATCGAGCAGCGCATCGACCTCGCCACGCTCGGTCTCACGGTCGTCGCGCAGAGCGAGCCCGATCCACGGGTCGTCGCCCACCTCGGCCTGAAGGGCGCATCGCCGTCGCGGTGGGAGGACATCGTGTTCCTCGACACCGAGACCACCGGGCTCATGGGCGGCACCGGCACGTACGTGTTCCTGCTCGGCACGGCGTTCATCCGCGACGGCGAGCTCGTCCTGCGCCAGCACCTCCTCCACGATCTCGGCGCGGAGGCCGCGTTCGTGCGCGCCCTGCGCGAGGAGCTGGCTCCGTTCCGGGCCTGCGCGTCGTACAACGGGAAGTGCTTCGACCTGCCTCTGCTTCGCACGCGATTCGTGATGACCCTGCGCGCCGACCTCAGCGTCGACGAATCGCACCTCGACCTGCTCCATCCCGCTCGCCGCCTCTGGCGTGACCGGTTCGGCTCGACGTCGCTGCGGCAGCTCGAGGATTCCGTGCTCGACGTGGTACGCGAGGACGACATCCCGGGCGCGCTCATCCCCGAGCGCTACTTCCGCTGGCTCGCGCTCCGCGAGGCGCGGCTGATCCAGCCGATCCTGAACCACAACGCGCGGGACATCGTGTCGCTCGTGCGGATCACCGACCGCATCGCGCAGGCCGTCATCGACGCGCGCGCCGGCCGGGCGCCCGATCACGCACCGGCGGCCTTCGCGCTCGCGAAGGCCTTCGAGCGCGCGGGCGAGAGCGAGATCGCCTACCTCTGCTACGAGAGCGCGTACGCCGACGCCGACAGCGACCTGCGGATCCGGGTCGCGCTCCCCTACGCGAAAGCATTGGAGGTGCACGGACACGTCGAGCGCGCACTGAAGCTCGTCGAGCTACAGCTCGAGCTCGGGCTCGGCACGCCTCGCTGGCGGGCTCAGGCCGAAGCGCGGGGACGCCGGCTCGCGCGCATCATGGCCAAGCGATGCGCGCCCTCGAAGACCTCGGCCACGCGGCCGAGGCGATCCGCAGCGGGGAGCTTTCCAGCGTTGAGCTGATCGAGGCTTGCCTCGATCGCTATCGCGCCACGGAGCCGAGCATCCACGCGTTCGCCTGGCTCGATCCCGACCGCGCGCTCCGGCTCGCTCGCGAGCGAGATATCGCGTCACCGCGCGGTCCGCTCCACGGCGTGCCGATCGGGGTGAAGGATGTGTACGACACCGCCGGCATCCCGACGGAGCATGGCTCCGCGCTGTTCCGGGGGCGGGTGCCTGAGCGCTCGGCGGAGGTCGTGCGCGCGCTCGAGACCTCGGGCGCGATCGTGATCGGCAAGACCATCACGGCGGAGCTCGCGTTCCTCCATCCCGGCCCGACGCGGAACCCGTACGACCTCGAGCGAACGCCGGGCGGCTCGTCGATGGGCTCGGCCGCGGCGGTCGCCGCCGGCGTGATCCCGGGCGCGCTCGGCACGCAGACGAACGGCTCGACCATCCGGCCCGGTGCGTTCTCCGGCGTCGTCGGGTTCAAGCCGACCGGCGGCCGGCTCTCGACCGCGGGCGCCCTCGAATTCTCCAAGACGCTGGACCAGGTCGGCGCGTTCGCCGGCGACGTCGCGTCGGTCGCGCGCCTGGTGGCCGCGGCGGCGGGCGATGCGCTCGACGAGTGGTGGACCGGACCGTCTCAGCGCGCACCGCGGATCGCTGCGGTGCGGACCTCCGACTGGGACGCGGCGGACGACACGATGCGGACGCGCTTCCAGGCCGACGTGGACGAGCTCGCGAGCGAGGGCGGCCCGATCGAATGGCCGGCGCTGCCACCAGGACTCGATGACGCGCCCGCGCTCATCCGAGTCGTGATGGCGTACGAATCAGCGCGGACACTCGGACCGCTCGCGAGATCGCGGCCGGACGACGTCAGCCAGCAGGCGCGGGAATTCTTCGAGTGGGGCGCGACCATCCCCGCGGACGAGTACGCGCGCGCGATCCGCGAGCGGCTCCGGCTCATCGCCGCGTTCAACGAGTGGGCCGCGCCCTACGACGCGATCCTCACGCCGCCCGTGGTCGGGGAGGCGCCGGCGCGCGCGACGACCGGCGACCCGCGGTTCTGCTCGCGCTGGACGTTCGTCGGCGCGCCCGCGATCGTGATCGCGACCAGGCTCGGTCCGTCGGGCCTACCGCTCGGTCTGCAGCTCGTGGGCGCGCGCGGCTCGGACCGCCGGCTGCTCGGTGCGGCCGCCTGGGCCGCGACGTTGCTTCCTGCTCCGCCCCGGCCGACGCTGGTCGCTCGCTAGCTGGTGAACTCCTTCTCCGCGCCTTTCGGGTACGCCGTCGGGTCCGCAGCGAGGGCGATGGCCCGATCGACGGCCTCTTCGGGCGTGGCCGCGAAGTGCAGCGTCGCCGAACCGGATTCGTCGAGGTGCTTCCCTCGGTAGGCGATCTCGCGGATACGATCGGACCAGCCACCGGTGCCCTCGAGGATGATCGTCGGCTTGTCGTGATACGCGATCGTGAGCTCGTTCAACGTGCCGATGCCCCCCGAGATCATGATCACGGCGTCCGCCGCGCGCACCACGAGCGTGTTTCGCATCCAGCCCATGCCGGTCGTGAGCGCGACGTCGACGTAGCGGTTCGCTTCGTCCTTCTTGAAGCCCGGCAGCATGCCGATGACGAGGCCGTTCGCGCGCTTCGCGCCGCGGCTCGCCGCCTCCATGACGCCGGACAGCCCGCCGGTGATGAGGATCGCGCCCGCGCCGGCGATGTTCGCGCCGACAAGCTCCGCTGCACGCAAGGCCTCCGGCGACGGCGGGTCGCCCGGATCCTTCGTGCTCTTGCCGATGACGGCGATGAGATACGGCCGGGCCATCAGCGCAGCCGCCAGAAGTCGCCGGTCAGGCCGAGCTCCGCGAAGAGGGCTTCGGCTTCGTCGACCGTGTGCAGCCGCCAGTCAGGCTCGAGCTTGCGCGCGTACCAGGCACGCGCGAGCCTCCAGCCGGTCTCGAGCGACAGCGTCCGCGCGCTCACGAAACCGCGGTCGTCGCGCCAGTTGCGGGCATGTTCCTCCGACCGGAAGAGCAGCATCGTCGATCACGTGAACACGATGTCCTTCCACCAGTCGCGCGCCGGCAGGGCGAACTGCATGACCACGCCGTCAAGGGCCCCGACGGCGTCGCCCGCGAGCCGGACCTCGAGCGGGACCCCGCAGGCGTCCGCGCAGTGACCGAGGACCAGGCCGTCGTCCTTCACCGCGGCTGCGACGCCGAACGCATCCCACGCGCAGAGCGCCGACCACAGGTACCCGCCGGATCGCACGCGGAAATCGGTGGGCCCGGCGGCGAACGGGTTGAAGCTCAGGAGCTCCGTCGTGCCGGGCCGCAGGATCATCACGCGAGCGGCGGCGAGCCGGCCGAACGAGTCAGCGACCTCGGCGGCCGGCGCCGCGACGCGGTCCGCGACCTCCGCCAGCGACGGCACGGCGCCCCGTTCGCGGATGCACTCGGCGATCGTGACGCGGACGTCGCGATCGAACGCGGAGCGATCGCTCACGCTGGCCGCGCCCAGGTGTCCCGCTCGGCGACGTATTTCTTCAATCCGACGAGACCGTAGTAGTCGGCGGTCCCCTCGTAGCGCATCCCGGCCTTCTCCATGACCCGCCACGAGCCGACGTTCTCGGGAAAGCAGATCGCGATGACCCGCTCGAGGCCGATCGGCCCGAACCCGTGGGCCAGGCACGTGATCGCGGCCTCGGTGCCGTAGCCCTGATCCCACGCGCTGCGCTTGTAGTGGTACGCGATCTCGACCTCGGGGCCGGTACCCTCGACCAGCATCAGGCCGGAGTCACCGATCAGCTCGCCGGTGTCCTTCCGCTCGACCGCCCAGAGGCCGTGCCCGTGGTCGCGCTCCATCGCCATGCGCCGGGCGACGCTCTTCTCCATCGACTCGATGGTCGGGTCGGGGAACGGCGGGAGATATTTGCGGACCTCCGGATCGCTGAACACGGCGAGCATCGCCTCGGCGTCGGCGGGCCGGAACGAACGGATGACGAGCCGCGGCGTCTCGAGTCGCATCGGCCGAGAAACTACGCTCTCGTCATGGCCGACGTCGTTCCGTTCCACGGTCTGCGCTTCGACGAGTCGAAGGCCGGCCCACTGGCCGACCTCATCTCGCCGCCCTACGACGTGATCCCCGATCGTGACCGCGAGGCGCTCTACGCGCGCAGCCCGTACAACGTGGTGCGCATCGAGGAGGGCGTCGAGGAGCCCGGCGACACCGCGGTCAGCAGCAAGTACACGCGCGCGAAGGCGGCGCTCGAGGACTGGACCGGCAAGGGAGTCCTGAAGGTCGACCCGTCACCGGCGTTCTACCTCCACGACCACTACTTCGTGGTCGGCGGTCGGCGGGTCCGCCGGCGCGGATTCCTCGGGGCGCTTCGGCTCTATCAGGAGGGCCGCGGCATCGTACGTCCGCACGAGCGGACGTTCCCGAAGGCGAAGACCGACCGGCTCAACCTGCTGCGCGCGACCCGCACGAACACCAGTCCGGTGTTCGGGCTCTTTGCCGACGAGAAGGGCGCCGTCGCCTCGGCGCTTGAGGCGTGGATGGTCCGCGGCCCGGCACGCATGGTCGCGGACGCGCGGATCGGCGAGGAGCGTCACATGCTGTGGGCGCTCGACGACCGGCCCGTCGCGGAGAAGCTCACCGCCGCTCTGAAGGACCAGCGCGTGTACATCGCCGACGGCCATCATCGCTATGAGACGGGGCTCGCGTACCTCAAGGAGGAGATCGAGGCCACGAAGATCGACTTCGACGAGGACAGCACGCACTTCACGCTCGCGTATCTGTGCGCGCTCGACGATCCGGGCCTGCGGATCTTCGGGACCCACCGGGTCGTGCGCGGCGCGGATGCGGCGATCGACGAGATCGTGCCGCGGAACTTCGATCCGACGGTCATCGAACGAGGGGCGATCGACGACACGCAGCCGGGCATCGTGCTCGTCCGCAACGGCACGTTCACCGAGCTCGTGCCGAAGGCAGGGCTCGACCTATCGGCGATGCCGGAGAGCTGGCGCACCTTGCCGGTGGCCCAGGCGGAGGAGCTGCTGATCGAGCCCGCGCGCAAGCTGGGCGGCGAGGTCAGCTACGAGCATGACCTCGACAAGGCGATCGCGGCCGCGCGCGACGGTGCCACGACCGTGCTCCTGCGCGCCGTGTCGGCCGACACGCTGAAGAAGGTCGCCGACTCCTGGGAACGCCTGCCGCAGAAGACGACGTACTTCTACCCGAAGGTGCCCGCGGGACTGGTGCTGCGACCGCTCGGGGACTAGGCGGGCGGGAACGTGAAGCGCGTGGCCGAGCTGTTGAATTTCTTCACGTCGAACGCGATGAGCTTCTCGGGCCGGACTCGGAAGACGTGGCCGGTGCTGTACTGCTCCGCCTTCGGCCGGTACTTGAATCCCGGTCCGTACTTCGCGCCGTACTGCGCCGCGATGCGGCGGGCGAGCGCAGCCGGAACCCCGCGGATGACCTCTGTGGTGCCGTCGCCATAGGCGGCGTTGTTGCCGCTCTGCATGCCGAAGCTGATCCGGGAGTCGCGCGCGAGGTTGCGCGCCCACCGCGTGCGTTCGCTTCCTTCGAAGAAGAGCTGCTGATCGAGCCACACACCCCATTGCTGGATGAGGTGCGGCCGGCCGTCGTCGCCGGTGGTCGCGATCCAGAAGTACGGCGCTGCGCGGAGGAGCTTCTCGACCGCGGACCAGGTGAGCATGCCCTTCGGCGCGGTCGTGATGTAGCCCTTGGGCAGCTTCGGCCTGTCTCGCGCCGGCGCCTTCATCGTGACGGCGATGGTAGGACTGCGGGGAGGGTGGGATTCGAACCCACGAGGCCCCTTTCGGGACCTGGAGCATTAGCACTGCTCTGCACTCGACCGGACTATGCGACCTCCCCGGGTGCCAACACCGCGGGATGAGCAAAGTCTACCCGGGGAGGTCGCCGCGGACTATCGCGACGCGGGCTCGTCGATCCCTTCGTCGCGGCGGCCTTCCCGCTCGATCTCGCCGGCCTTCTTCTGCACTTCGCCCTTGACCTGATCGACCTTGCCGCCCCACTCCGTGGAGCGGTCGCCGACCGCCTTTCCGAACTCTTCCTTGACCTTGCCCTCGGCCTTCTTCATCTCGCCCTTGATCTCGTCCTGCACGACACACCTCCAAATGCTGCGACCGGCCAGAGCAGGTCGCGTGCCGCGCGTTGTGCGAGCATCGAGACGTGAGCGACGAACGCATTCTCGCCATCGACATCGGCGCGGGCACCATGGACACGCTCGTCCACGACCCCGCCCAGCCGGCGGAGAACGCCGTCCAGCTCGTGCTGCCGTCGGCCACGAGCCTCGCGGCGCGGAAGATCGCGGCGGTGCGGGAGCAGGGCAAGCCGGTGTTCCTGCACGGCAACCTCATGGGTGGCTACCACACGACGAATGCGGTCTGGTCGCACCTGCAGGCCGGTCTGGCGGTCTACGCGACCGAGGTCGCCGCCCGCACGGTGCACGACGACCTC
>DATCOR010000091.1:0-2800 GCA_036564585.1 Candidatus Limnocylindria bacterium
GCTCGGGACCGAGGCCGCGTTCGCGGGGACTTCCTTCCTCACGACCGACCGCCTCGGCTCGTTCCGCTACGGGAGCGAGCACGTGAACATCGCGATCGACTCGACGCGGAAGGGCGGCCTCGGGACGTTCGGCTACGACGATGAGGGCGTGCCTGCGACCGAGGGGTGGGCCGTGAAGGACGGGATCTTCGTCGGCTACCTCATGTCGCGCGAGACCGCGGCGAGCATGGGCACGGTGAGCAACGGCACGATGCGCGCCGACGGCTGGTCGCGGCTGCCGCTCATCCGGATGACGAACGTCTCCGTGATGCCCGGGTCCGCCGGCACGCTGGAGGAGCTCATCGCAGCCACCGACGACGGCATCTACATGGACACGAACCGCTCGTGGTCCATCGACGACCGGCGGCTGAACTTCCAGTTCGGCACGCAGGTCGGCTGGGAGATCAAGCACGGAAAGCGCGGGGCGATGCTGCGAAATCCGACGTACACCGGGATCACGCCCGAGTTCTGGGGCAGCTGCGACGCGGTGTGCTCCGAGTCGGAGTGGGTCATGTGGGGCACGCCGAACTGCGGCAAGGGCCAGCCCGGTCAGATCGGGCACACCGGCCACGGCGCCGCGCCCGCCCGCTTCACCAACGTTCGCGTCGGCGTCGTGTCGTGACGGTCACCGTGGGCGAGACCGCGCTGCGAGCCATCTGCGACCGGGCGCTCGCCGCCGCCGACGGCGATCAGGCCGAGGCTGTGGTTATCGCGCGCAACGCGGCGCTTACCCGCTTCGCGAATGCGGCGATCCACCAGAACGTCGTGAGCCGTGAGGCGCAGCTTCGCGTGCGGGTCGTTCGCGGGAAGCGCGTCGCGATGGTCACGACCGACCGACTCGACGACGAAGGGATCCGCCGCGCGGCGAGCGAGGCATCGGAGCTCGCGAAGCTCACCCCCGAGAACCCGACGTTCGGCGGCCTGCCCGGCGATCGCGGGCTGCGCCCCGCACCGAGCGCGTTCGTCGAGCGGACCGCGGACGCGACGCCGCTCGACCGCGCGCGCGCCGTCAAGCAGCTGTGCGACGCGGCCCGCGCCGCATCGTTGAGCGCCGCCGGTTACGTCTCCACGAACGTGCAGGAGCTCGCGATCGCGAACTCGCTCGGCGTGTGGGCGTACGCGCCGGCGACGACGAGCGACGTCGAGCTCGCCGCTCTCGGCGACGCGGGCTCGGCCTTCGCGCAGCGGCTGTCGCTCGACTTCGGGACGCTCGACGTCAGTGGCTGCGCGCGCGAGGCCGTGGAGAAGGCGACGGCCGCCCAGAAGCCGCGCGATCTGGCACCGGGAACGCACGAGGTGATCCTCGAGCCGTACGCCGTTCGCGACATGGTGTCGTTCCTCGGCTCGCAGCTCACCGGCCTCGCGGTCGAGGAAGGGCGCTCGTTCGTGATCGGCAAGCTCGGGCAAAGGGTCACCGGCGACGTGACGCTCGTCGACGACCCATTCGATCCGAAGGGTCTGCCGCGGGCGTTCGACCTCGAGGGCCAGCCGTCCGAGCGCCTTGTGCTCATCGAGCGCGGCGTCGCGAAGGCGGTCGTGTACGACTCACAGACCGCGCATCGCACGGGACAGAAGAACACCGGCCATGCGCTCCCCCCGAATCCTTTTCAACCCTCTGCACCGATGCACCTGCGTTTGGAACCAGGCGGCAAGACCCGCGAGGAATTGATACAGGAGTCAAAAAGGGCCGTTCTGGTCACGCGGTTCTGGTACACGCGGTGGGTGCATCAGCTGCGCACGATCGTCACCGGCATGACCCGCGACGGGACGTTCGCGATCGAGGACGGGCAGATCGCCTACCCGGTGAAGAACTTCCGGTTCACCCAGTCGTATCACGACGCGCTCGGCGGCACGCTGGGCGTGGGGTCGGAGCTCGCGCTCCTCGTGCCCGGGGAGCAGTTCGGCCTCCAGGTGAGCTCGTACCGCGTGCCGGCACTGCGGCTCGCGGCGTTCACGTTCACCGGGGCGACGCAGTACTGATGGGAACGGACGTTGGCGCCCGGTCCGATCAGGGGTCCACGACGGCGGTGGCCCGCGAGACGATCGCGGTCCTCGACTACGGCGGCCAGTACGTGCAGCTCATCGCGCGGCGCGTGCGCGAGTCGCGCGTGTACTGCGAGATCTTCCCGCACGACGTGACCGCGGAGGAGCTCGCGTCGCGCGGGGTCATCGGCGTGATCCTCTCGGGCGGGCCGGCGAGCGTGTACGAGCCTGGCGCGCCGCTGGTCGATCCGGCGATCCTCGACGGGAGGTTCCCGGTCCTCGGCATTTGCTACGGGATGCACCTCATGGCCCACGTGCTGCCGGGGGGCGAGGTCATCGCGGAGGGCAAGCGGGAGTTCGGGCCGGCCACGCTCGCGGTGCAGGACCACTCGGGCATCTTCGATGGGCTCGCCGATGCCGAGCGCGCGTGGATGAGCCACGGCGACTCGGTGAAGACACTGCCCGCCGGGTTCCACGCGGCCGCGAGCACGGACCGGCTGGCCGCTGCGGCGATGAGCGATGGCGCGCGGCGGTTCGGTGTCCAGTTCCACCCCGAGGTCGCCCACACGCCGCACGGCGCGGACATCCTGCGCAACTTCGTGCTGCACGTCGCGGGCGCGAAGGGCGACTGGACCCCGGCGGCGTTCGTCGAAGAATCTGTCGCCGAGCTGCGCCGGGTCATCGGCGATCGTCATGCGCTGCTCGCGTTGTCCGGCGGCGTGGACTCCGCGGTCGCGGCCGCGCTCGTCTCACGGGCCATCGGCGACCGCCTCACCTG
>DATCOR010000092.1:0-5492 GCA_036564585.1 Candidatus Limnocylindria bacterium
GAAGTTCTGGCCGAAGAAGCTCGTCACGACGGTCATGACGAGGAGGATCGTCGCAACCGCGGTGAGGACCTTCATCACCTCGTTCAGACGGTTCGACACCGCCGCGAGGTTCGCGTCCACGACGTTGCTCACCAGGTCGCGGAGCGTGTCGATCTCGTCGGTCACCCGCACGACGTGGTCGTACACGTCCTGGAAGTACCGCCGCTCCTCGGGCCCGTAGCACTCGACGTCGCCGCGGCTCAGTACCTGCAGCACCTCACGCTCCGGCGCGACGAGCTTGCGCACGCGGAGGAGGTCGCGCTTCAACAGGAAGAGCTCGGAGAGCGACGTGCGCAGCGCGTCGCCGTTGGTGTCCTGGAGGATCAGCCCCTCGAGGACGTCCGCCCGCTCGCCGTAATCGTCGACGATCGGGAAGTAGCCATCGACGGTCGCATCGAGGAGCGCATGCAGGAGCATGCCGACGTTCGGCAGCCGGCCCTCGCGCCATCGCTTCTCGACGTCGTCGCGGGCCGGCCAGTCACCGGCGCGAACGGTGACCATGACGTCCGCGAACGCGAAGATCGAGAAGAGCTCCATGCGCAGCGCGCCGGGACTCTGGGCATCGAGCGCGGTGAAGGAGATGAAGTAGTAGCCGTCGTACGCGTCGGCCTTGGGGCGCTCGTGATGGGAGCGCGCGTCCTCGACCGCGAGCGGGTGGAGACCCAGCTCGTCCGCGATGAGCGCCATCTCCGCATCGTCGGGATGCACGACGTCGAGCCATGCCGGCGCGCCGCGAAGCTCGGAGAGCTGCGTCGGCGGCACTTCCCGCACGCCGCCGGTCTGCTTGACGAGAAGCGTGGCGGTCACTGGTCGCGCACCGCCCAGAACGTCAGCCAAGGTGGCACGATCGCGTTGAAGTGATCCCAGCTGCCCGGAGTCGCATGGGGATCGGGATCGGTGTGCAGACCCTCGTCGAGATGCGCGATCCGGAATTCGGCGTCGACGAGGCCGTTGATGATGGTCTCGAGGGTCTGCCGGTACTCGCGCGGCGGCTCGACGGTACGCCCGCCCGCGACCCACGACGGATCCGGCGCCTCGAGCAGCGCGCCCTGGACGTAGGGCAGCTTGACGACGTACCCCTCTCCATCGAAGTCGCGCTCGCCGACTCCGACGATGTACGGCGTCGCGACGTCGACCGAGTAGAGACCGCCTGGCCGAACGATTCGCGCGACCTCGCGAAATACCGCTCGGCAGTCCGGCACGAAATTCAACGAGTACGGCTGGCTCACCACGTCGAACGAGGCGGCGTCGAACATCGCGAGGTCCCGCATGTCGCCCTCGACCAACTGGATCTCGAGCCCGAGCTGTGCGGCCGCCGCCCGATCGTGCGAGAGCTGCGCATCGGAGAGGTCGAGGACCGTGACGTGCGCACCGAGGAGCGCGAACGCGACCGACTGTTGACCACCGCCTCCGGCGAGCACGAGCACACGCTTCCCTTCGACCGCGCCGAGCCGCCCACTCGGGTCGAGCCGGCGCCGCGCTGAGTCGGGATCAAGATCGAGCGCCGGCCGAGTGAACACGGCGTTGGCCTCGACGAGACTGCGCCACCGGGCGCGGCTGTAACGTGCGATCTCGTCCACGCCGGGATGGTAGGTAGTTAGCTGGAGAAACGGCGCACGAGCTGAAGGAGCTCGTCGGCTTGGAACGGCTTCGCGAGATACGCCTCGGCGTTGCACCGATCCGCTTCGTGCTTCGGGTCCGGCGCGGCGGTGAGGATCACGAGCGGCACGTGCCGGAGCCGCGTCCGGAGCTCGCGCGCAAAGGTCGGGCCGTCGATGCCGGGCATCTGCACGTCGAGCACGATCATCGCCGGCGGATCCGCCTCGAGCTCGACGAGCGCCTCGGCACCGTTGTGCGCCTCGCGGACCCGGAAGCCTTCCTCGGTCAGCACCGCGCGCTCGACGGCCAGGATCTCCTTGTCGTCGTCGACGATGAGGATGGGCCGCGCGCGGCGTTCCACGAGCACCATGCGACCGGCCGTGCAAGCGGCGTTCCCCGCGGCCTTCGCGTTCGATACTGAGCCCGTGCCGAGACCAAAGGGACTTCGCCCAGCCGACGAGGTCGTCCCGAAGCTCGGATTGCCCGCCGGTCTGCCCGCGGTGCGCATCGGCGACGTCGCCGCGTACGACCGGCCGATCGAGCATCTCGCCGGCCAGCTTGACCGCTGCGAGCTGGACGTCCCGTTCCGCTACCGCGCGGCGCGGTTCGGCCTGGTCCTGTGCTTCGCGCTCGAGGCTGTCGGCGCGAACGCCCTGGCTGCCGAACTCGTGCGGATCGCGAGCACCGAGGGCGCGATCTGGATCGCCGTGTGGAAGAAGCCGTTCCTGCGGCCCGGTCTCCTGTCGTGGGACGACGTGCAGGCCGCGATGCTGCCGACCGGGTGGGTCGACAACAAGATCCTGAGCCTGGGAGATGAGGTCTACGCGACGCGCTACGTCCTTCGAAGGGCCTTACGGAACTGATCGCCTTGGCGGACGTTCATCCGATATGCGCCTCGCAGCGATAGCGCTCGCTCTCCTGATGTCCGCGTGCGGAAGCACCGCGGGCGGCACCGCTGGAAGCGGCCGATCGAGCGCGCCCGCGACGATCAGGCCAACCACCGCGACAACGCGGGACTGCACGGTCGACTGGGTCGATCACTTCAAGACCATGCGCGATCTGGCGGCGAAAGCGGAGGTGATCGTGCGCGCGGTCGCCGTGTCGCAGGACACCACGCAGTTGAAGGCGTTCGCTGCCGGGAACGTCGTGAGCTTGCGGGACGCACAGCGGACGACCTTCCGTGTCGTCGACACGCTCAAAGGCAGCGCGGCCGCCGAGCTGCGCGTGCTCGAGGATGTCTGCCAGAACCTCGATGTGAAGCCCGGCGAGGAGTGGCTCCTGTTCGCCTATCGCTGGGACAACGCCTACTGCCCGGACGGCGGAGGCGAGCACTTCGTCACGGATGGCGGACCACAGGGCCAGTTCCGGTTCGGCGCCGGAAAAGTCATCGGTCCGTTCTACGTGTTCGCGGATGTCGTCCATTCGTACGAGGGAGCATCGATCGACGAAGTCATGCGCGACGTTCGCGCAGTGGTCCGCTAGTCGAGCAGCTGTTCGGTGAGGAACTCGATGATGCGGTCGTGCGCCTTGTCCTGGTTCGCGCGCTTCGTGAAGCCGTGGCCCTCGTCCTCGAAGACCATGTACTCGACCGGCACACCGCGCGCGCGGAGCCGCTCGACGACCTGATCGGACTCCTCTTTCGGCACCCGCGGATCGTTCGTGCCCTGCACGACGAGCATCGGGCAGCGGACCTTGTCCATGTGGGTGATCGGCGAGCGCTCGACGAGCTTCGCGCGGTCCGTCTCGAGGTCGCCGATCCAGAGCTTGAGGAACCGGCGCCAGTTCGGCTGAGCGTGCTCGATCATCGTCACGAGGTTCGCGACACCGAAGACGTCGACCGCGCACTTCCAGCGGTCCGGCATGGTCGTGACGCAGACGAGCGTCGCGAACCCGCCATAGGAGCCGCCGTAGACCGCGAGGCGCTTCGGGTCGATGTGCGGGTCGGCCGCCATCCAGTCCGCGACCGCGCGCAGGTCGCGCGCATCGATGCCGCCCCAGTCGCGGTGGATCGCCTTCTGCCAGGGCAGCCCGTAACCGGTCGAGCCGTGGATGTTCGGCACGACGAGCGTGATCCCGCGGTCGATGAGCGACTGGAGGTACGCCATGCGGTCCGGGAAGCCCGGCCGCGACTGGCCCTCGGGTCCCCCGTGGGGGTACAGCACCGCGGGCGTGCGACCGGTCACGCCTTTCGGCCGGAAGACGAAACACGGGATGTCCCCATCGCCGGCCTTGATGCGGATGAGCTCCGGCTCGACGAGATCGGACGACCGCACCGTGCGCGCGGTCTCGAAGACGACGCGGGCCTCGCCGGTCCGGAGGTCGAGGACCCAGAGCTGGGGCGCGTCCGTCGCCGACGTCCGGTGGTACGTCGCGAGGGAACCGTCGGCGGAGATGATCAGATCGTCGCAGACGCCGCGCAGCGCTCGCCCGCCCGCCCGCTTTCCGTCCCGCTGCCAGCGGAGCGTGGAGTAGCCGTCCTCGTTCACCGACCAGATCTGCGACCGGCCGTCGGTCGACGATGCCGCGAGCTCGACGTCCCAGTCGGGCGCATCGATGGTCTCGCGAGCTCCCGTCGTCGCGTCGTACGCCGCGAGGTACAGGTGCTCGCGCCCCGCGTCGGTGATGCCGAGCGGCCGGCCGTCGGCGAGCCACCCGGCCGGCACGTTGGAGACGTCGCCGTCGTGTGCGGTGAGATGGCGCATCGCGCCGGAGTCGGGATCGACGACGAAAAGGTCCTGATCCGTGTTCGCCTGGACGCGCATCACGAGCAGCGCGCGCCCGTCGGGCGACCACCCGCCCGCGACGTACCAGGTCGGGCCGGTCACGACGGCACGCTCGGTCGCGGTCTCGACGTCCTCGATGACGATGTCCATGTCGGTGGGCTGGCGTGCGTTCGAGGAGAACGCGACGCGCTTCCCGTCGGGCGAGGTGGCGTTCCATGAGAGGAGCCGCTGCACGCGCTCGCCCTCGCTCCACGAAAGCTTCTCGACGCGCTCGTCGCTGCGCGCGACGTACAGCTGATGCAGCTCGGTCCCGCCGCGGTCGGCCGCGCCGATGAGATCGCCGCGCTTGGACCAACTGAGCGAGCGGAGCGCCGCGCCATCGACGCCGAGGGCCGGCGACGGCTTCCCGGGCTTGGTGAGCGGCAGCGTCCAGGCGGAGTAGGTACCGGCGCCGAGATCGGCGATGAACGCGAGGGTCCCGTTATCCGGGGAGATCGCGAGGGCCGAGCGGCACGAGAAGCGCCGAGTCGTGTGCGGGATCGGCGCGATGCGCTCGCGCGGCTCGAAGTCGGAGATCGGCCGGACCACGAGCGGCATCCTAGCCCGCGTCCTTGGCGAGCAGCTTCGCCATATCGGCGGCGTTGCTCACGGCCTTGTCGCCGTAGCAGTTGTTCATCAGGACGTGGACCTCCTCGGTCTCCGAGGCGAGGTGCTCGATCTTGCCGAGCCACTCGGCGAGCTCCTCCTTTGAGTACGAGTAGTCGAACCGCTCGGCAGCGGTGAGGCCCTTCTTCTTCCAGTTCTCCGCGTTGCGGCCGTGGAACCGGACGATCGCGAGTCGCGGAGACGTGGCCGCCGCGACCGGCGGCACGCTCGAGGGGAAGCCCTGGGGCTCATCCACGGACACGTAGGTGAGGTCGTGATCGGCGAGGAACTTCAGCGTCTCCGCGCGATTGCGCTCGCTCATCCAGGTCTCGTTGCGGAACTCGACCGCGAGGCGATCGTCGGGCAGCCGGTCGCGCGCGTGGAGGATCTCGTCCTTGTTCTGGTGCGAGATGACGAACCAGTCGGGGTACTGCAGCAGGATCGCGCCGAGCTTTCCGGCCGTGCGCAGGGGCTCGAGCGAGACCC
>DATCOR010000103.1:0-3257 GCA_036564585.1 Candidatus Limnocylindria bacterium
GCCCGGTGGTGCGAGCCTCGAGCCGGCCGGCTGGCGGCCTCGATCCCGGCAGGCACGAGGTCGCGAGCTGGGCCGGCGCCTACGACGTCCAGTGCCTCATCACGAGCCCATCCCGTCCGGTCGAGAAGATCCGCGAGGAGATGCTCGAGTTCGGCGCCGACTGCGTGCTGGTCGTCGGAGATGCGACCGTCGCGAAGATCCACGTCCACTCGCTCTTCCCGAACGAGATCATCCGCATCGCCACGAGCGCCGGGCGGATCAGTGACATGGTCATCGAGGATCTGGATGCGATGTCCGCGCAGCACGCGGCCGACACGGGCATCGTGGTCGAGTCCCCGGCGCGCGAGACCGCCGAGCTCGCGGTCGTCGCGGTCGTTCCCGGCGACGGGCTCGGCCGCATCGCTGAATCGCTGGGCGCGCACGTCGTGCGGGGCGGAGCGACGATGAACCCGTCGACCGAGCAGCTGCTCGACGCGGTGATCGCCGCGAACGCGCGCCACGTCGTCCTGCTGCCGAACGACAAGAACGTGATCCTCGCCGCCGAGCAGGCCGCGAAGCTCGCTGCGGGAACGGCGGTGACCGTGCTTCAGGCGCGCAACGTCGCACAGGGCATGGCCGCGCTCGCGGCCTGGGACCAGGGCGAGTCGGTCGACGCGGCGATCGCGACGATGCGCGGCGCGGCGGAGCACGCGCACGCGATCGAGATCACGACCGCGATCCGTGATGCCGAGGTCGACGGGCAACGGGTCGGGAAGGGGGAGCACCTCGCGCTGCTGGACGGGAAGCTCGTCGCGCACGCGGACGACGAACTCCAGGCGCTCGCGACCGCGGCCAAGACGTTGAGCGGCACCGGCCTGTTCACGCTCTATGTCGGCGCCGGCGTCGACGATGCGCGCCGTGATGCGGCTGCGGGTCGGCTCCGCGCCACGTTCACCGGCGCCGAGGTGGAGGTCGTGGATGGCGGCCAGCCGCACTACCCCTTCATCGTCGCAGCGGAATAGGACTCGGCGCTATCGCGCCTGCGGCCTGCTGCTGCGCGGTCAGGCCGCGCGCTTTCGGCGCCGGCCATGACTGCTCGCAGTAGCACGAGCCTCGACCTGAAGGTCGAGGCGCTTCCCGGCGTCGGCGACGAATCGGTCAAGCTCCTCGAACGCCTCGGCATCCGCACGATCGGCGATCTGCTCTGGCACCTGCCCACGCGGTACCTGGACTTCAGCCAGCTCCAGCCGCTGAAGCAGCTGCGGGTCGGGAAGGATCAGACGACCGAGGCGATCGTCGGCCGGATCAGCGAGCGGCGGACGTCGCGCGGCCAGATGCTCACGGAGGTCGAGCTCATCGACCCGGCCGACCACGCGCCGACGCGCGTGCGCGCGACGTGGTTCGGGCGCCAGTTCATCAAGCAGCGCTTCCGTGAGGGCCAGCTCATCCGACTGTCGGGCAAGGCGACGTTCTACGGACAGGCGATCCAGCTCGCGAGCCCGAACGTCGAAGCGGCGGACGCCGAGCGCGTGCACACCGGCCGGATGGTGCCGGTCTACCGGCTGACCGAGGGATTGAAGGA
The DNA here is from genome assembly GCA_036564585.1 of Candidatus Limnocylindria bacterium. GTDB lineage: Bacteria > Chloroflexota > Limnocylindria > P2-11E > P2-11E > UBA4735. The sequence continues at coordinate 1,562 of DATCOR010000103.1, forward strand.
AGGGCACCTGCGCCGCTGGCTGCATACCGCCGTGGAGGGCGGCCCGAAGCGGTCGCCGGTCGTGGCCGAGGTCCCCGACGGCCTGCCGGCGGCGATCCGCGAACGTCGCGAGCTTCTGCCGCTGGCCGAGGCGTTGAAGGAGGTCCACTTCCCGTCGACCGAGGCTCGCCTTATCGAGGGTCGCCGGCGTCTCGCGTTCGACGAGCTGCTCACACTCCAGCTCGGTCTCGCGCAACGTCGCGCGCGCTGGCAGCGGGACGCGAAAGCGCCGAAGCTCCTGTCCTCGGATGCGCTGGTCCGGGAATGGATCGCCGGGCTCCCGTTCACGCTCACGGCCGGTCAGCTCGCGGCGTTCGATGAGATCCGCGCCGACATCGGGCGGACGATCCCGATGTCGCGGCTCCTCGAGGGCGACGTGGGGTCGGGGAAGACGGTGGTGGCGGCGCTTGCCGCGCGGATCGCCGTCGCCTCGGGCGCCCAGGCCGCGCTCATGGCGCCCACGGAGCTCCTCGCGGAGCAGCATTTCCGGACACTCACCATGCTGTTCGCGAACGGCGGCCCGTCGGTCCGCCTGCTGACGTCCAGCGTGACCGCAGCCGACCGGCGCGACATCCTCGCCCTTCTGGCGGCGGGCGAGCTCGACGTCGTGGTCGGCACGCACGCGCTCGTCGTCGAGGGTGTCGAATTCAAGTCGCTCGGGCTCGCCGTGGTCGACGAGCAACATCGCTTCGGCGTCCGCCAGCGCACGACGCTGCGCGAGAAGGGCGTCGACCCGCACCTGCTGCTCACGACCGCGACGCCGATCCCGCGCACGCTGACCCAGACCATCTACCGCGATCTGGATCTGTCGATCCTGAAGGAGCTCCCGGCCGGCCGGCAGGAGATCCGCACCGAGGTCAGGCCGCCGGAGGCGCTCCCGAAGGTCTGGCCGTGGCTGCGCGACCACGTGGCCAACGGCGAGCAGGCGTTCATCGTCACGCCGCGCATCGATCCAGCCGACGGTGACGACGAGGCGCCGAGCGCGATCGAGACGTTCGCTGAGCTGAGCGCCGGACCGCTCAAGGGATTGCGGGTCGCGCTCTTGCACGGCCGGATGCCGGCGAAGGAGCGCGACGCGACGATGCGCGCGTTCGCGGCGCGCGAGCTCGACGTGCTCGTCGCGACGACCGTCGTGGAGGTCGGGATCGACGTGCCGAACGCGACCGTCATGGTCGTCCTCGGCGCCGAGCGATTCGGCCTCGCGCAGCTGCATCAGCTCCGCGGGCGCGTCGGTCGCGGCGACAAGCGGTCCTTCGCGGTGCTCGTGAGCGACGACGCCGGCGATTCCGAGCGCCTCCAGGCGATGGTCGAGCTGAAGGACGGCAAGCCGCTCGACGGCTTCGCTCTCGCGCAGCGCGACCTCGAGATCCGCGGCGCGGGTGAGTTCCTCGGCGACGAGCAGAGCGGCGTCGACGAGCTGCGGATCGTGGACCTCAAGGACGTTGACCCTCGGCTCGCGCGCGAGACCGCGGAGGACGCCGATGCGATCCTCGGCCGCGATCCGACGCTCGAGCGCCCCGAGCACGCGGGCCTGGCCGTCGCGGTCGAATCGCTCTGGCGCCGGTACGCGCTCGCCTAGGTGAGGGTCATCGCCGGCATCGCGAAGGGCCGGCGCCTGGTCGTACCCGAGGGCGGGCGAACGCGCGCGGCGACAGAC